>DATARS010000071.1:0-5553 GCA_036269455.1 Candidatus Dormiibacterota bacterium
ATGGCAGCGCCTGGGCGCGCGCGTGAGCACTCACCGCAGCGCCGGCGCCCGGCGCTGCGGCGGGAACGCTCAGCTCACGCGTCGCTGCGCGACGCCCGAATCCCGCTGACGACCTTCGCCAGCCCCGGGGCGTCGAGTACCTCGGCCATCACGCCGATCTGCTCCTCCCAGACCTGGTCGGGGATGGAGCCGCGCACCTCGTCCTCGAGGATGTGATACACGTCGAGGCCCAACTGGACCTCCGCCAACGGTCCTGCGTAGGTGGGATCGCCGGTCACCACGGTCTCGGCCGAGAGCGCGGCCGAGTCGGGATCGGGTGATCCCAGGAGAACGAGCAGGGTGTCACGGCCGTGGGTTGCGGCCAGCTCCTTGATCGTCGCCTGGTTGTGCAGGTCCATGGCTCCGGACGCCGTTCAAACAAAGCACTCGCTGGCGGCGAACACCACCGAGCCGCCGGCCGCCTCGACGCAGGCCATGATGGCCGGCCCCGCGACGCCGTCACGCTCTCCGAGGACGACGACCTGTCTGCCTTCGAACATGCATCCCTCCTGTCAGCCGTCGCCGCGGCTGAGCAGGACGCTCATCCCGTCCGACAGCTGCGACATCCTGCCAAGGAAGAGGCTGCCCTTGGCCAGCAGCATGACCCGCTCGGCGGAGCCCTCCGGGCCCAGCCGGTGGAGTGCGTGGGGCAGGTAGCAGAGCGCCGACGCGACGTGTCCCTGGGTCGGCGCGAACCCCGGCATGCCACGCTCGGTGACGAAGGCGTCCATGCCCTCCCGGCCGATCTCGCCGCGACGCACCGCCAGGGCGGCGAGAGTCCTGTAGTTGCGCTCGGGCACGTTGCCGGAGCCCTGCGGCTCGGTGACGTCGGGGTCGTGGAGCTCCGTCGCGTAGTCGTCGACGTCGGTCGCGCGCAGGCCGACCCGGTCGAGGGGCTCGAAGGCGAGCGCCTCCATGATCTGGGGACCGGAGCCGCCGGCGCCGACCGGGTGCCGTCCGACCGCATCGAGCCGCAGCCGTGGGGCCCCGTTGCCGCCGGACTCGACGAGCAGCGCGCAGGCGCCGAGCACGTCCTCGAGGACCGGCAGGTCGTGGCTCAGGTGGCCCTGGAACTTCATCCCCAGCTTGGGCAGTGAACCGCCGCCCACCACGGCGACACGCCCGAACACCCCGGCGGACACCAGGCTGCCGGCGACCACCAGCGCCGAGAGCGGGCCCGCGCAGAAGTTCTTGACGTCGGCGCCGGAGGCGCGCTGCAGCCCCGCTGCTCCCGCCACCGCCTTGCCCATGTTGCCGCCGCCGCGCTGGTAGCGGTCGCCGACCGCCTCCTCGGAGCAGGAGATGACGTAGTCGATCGAGTCGGGGTCGATGCCGTTGCGGTGCAGCAGGTCGAGGAGCGCCAGCGTCGCGGTCGCCTTGGTGACGAGGTTCTCGAGCAGCACGGTGGCGCTGAGCGACTCGTCCTCGTCGTGCGCGGCGCGGATCGCTCCGGAGATCCGCTCGTCTCCTCCCAGCCGCAGGGGGATCGCGCCGGGCACGGCGGCCGCCGCCTCGGCGTCTCCGGTGCAGCCGGACGCCGGCCGCAGTCCCGCGGTCGCGGGCCGGTGCGCCAGCCGCTCGGCCGCGGCATCCGCGACGGCGGGATCGAGCACGAGAAGGTTGAACTCGTACACCGCCGCCATGGCCCCGAGCAGCTCGAGCTCCTCCACCAGCTCTCCGTCACGCCCCGCGGCCGTCGATCCCTCGAGCCGGCGCCTCGCCCAGGGACGCGGGGGCAGCTCGCGCGGGTGCAGGTTGCCGATGAACGCCTGGTGGGGCGCGTAGGCGACCGCCTCGGCGTGGCTGCGCAGCGCGTTCCGGAACGCCAGGGCGACCTCCGGGTCGCGGCCCAGCTCACGGCTCGGCTTGCTGCCGTGGCAGGCCATGCCGGGGGCGTGGACGAGCAGCTGGCTCGCGCCGGAGACGCTGACGGCGGCGGTCACGCGGCTTCGACGCCGTGGACCGTCACGAGGCCACGGGCTCGGCCGCCTCGGATGCGTCGAAGAGCGTCGGGCCGCCGACCGCGGTGCTCACCGCCCGCAACGCGGTCTCGAGCAGGCGGCGCCGCCACGCACGCTCCTCCGCCGGCGGCAGCGACGGATCGCCGGTGGGGAACTGGATGCCGCGGGTCGGGACGATCCGCGGCGCGCCCACGCTCAGCGCGATGGGCACGAGGTTGCAGAGCACCGCGGTGGGGATGCCGGCGCGCTCCAGCTCCTTGGCGAGCGTTGACCCGCAACGCGTTCCCGTCCCTCACGTCGCGGTGAGGATCGCGGCCTGGACGCCGGCGCGGCGCAGCTCGGCGGCCCATTCCACGCCGAAGCCGGCGGCGGTGGCGACGTGGGTGCCATTGCCCGCGGTCACCAGGTAGTCGTCGTGGAGCCGGCCGATGCGTCCCTCCGCCTCCAGCTCGCGGGCGGCATCGAGGGGAAGGATGCGGTGCGGGTCGGCGTTGGCGAGCACCGTCGAGAATCCGCCGTGCACCGACTCGAACTCGCCCGCGCCGAGGCCGTCGCGCCCGGCGAGCGAGTACCGCAGCCAGCGGCGGGCGCGCGCCGACTCGAGCCGGTCGGGATTGCCGTGCGGCACCAGCGCACCCTCGGTGAGCAGCGCCACCACCGCGTGGGCGGGATCTGCGACCGGTGCGGCCGGGGTGACCCGACCGAAGTCGCTCATGGAGATCTCCGTGGCGGCGCGGTCGCCGTGCAACCGCGCCAGGAGAAGATCCACGGCACGCTCCGCCGCGCAGCGGTCGGCGAGGCGGTTGCCCCGCACCGCTCGCGACAGCACGTGGTCCTCGGTGGAGAGGGCCTCGCCGGCGGCGATCCTGCCCACCGCGTGGGCGAGACGGCGCAGAGACTCCTCCATCCCCCGAGCGGTCTCGAGGCTCAACACCACCGGGGCGGCGCCCGCCTCGGCGACGCCCGGGTTCTCGCCGTGCATGCAGGCGACGGCGCGGCCGCCGGCGGCGACGACGGCGGCGGCGACGCGGGCGCAGGCGATGCCGTAGCGGCCGCTGGTGAACGCGGGCCCGGCGATGACCAGGTCGGCGTGACCGGCGAGCGCGGCGATCTCCCGCGCGGTGGCGGGATCGGAGGCGGCGCGGTCATCGCCGCAGTGGACGGTGGCGACGATGCTCACCGCGTCGCCGAGCATCGCCTGCAGCCGGCGACCCGGCCCGACCGCACCCTCGCGCCGCGCCGGCGCCGACCCCGCGGCCTCCTCGCCACCGATCCCGGCGAAGAACTGGTTGAGGTAGTGGACGGCGCGCAGGGTCACGGCGCGGCCCGCAGCCGTCCCCAGCCCAGCGGGCTGAGCGACCCGTAGACGACCGCGGTGGGCACCTCGAGTGCGGCGCCCGCCGCGGTCCCCGCCAGGCTGAGCTCGGCGCCGCCGAGGGCGCGCTCGACCGCGGGCAGCCGCAGCGGCTCGTCGTAGTTGCCGGTGCTGATCACGGCGGTGGCGCGCTCGGGCGAGACCACCAGAGGCGGGCCGCTGCCGTCCGCTCCGGCCATCTCCGCGAAGAGACCGACGGCGGTGATGCCCAGCGCCTCCAGCCCGTCCATGGTCAGCGCGAGGTCGGCGTCGGCGTTGCCGGCCCCCTCCTTGGTGACGATCGCGGCGTCGGCGCCGAGCGCGGCGCAGAGCCGGGCGCAGTGGGCGGCGACCAGCTCCTTGCGCGCCTGCTCGACCGGCTCTGGGGCGAGCACCACGCCGGCGAGCCGCAGGTCGACAGCGTCGCGCGCCCGCAGGGCGCGAAGCACAGGATGGTTCTGGAAGAGGTAGGTCGGGTTCTTCAGCCCGGGGTGGCCGTACTGGCCGCTCACCACCGCGCCGTCCTCGAGCTCGTTGGGGTCCAGGCACACCGCCAGTCCCCCGGCCATGCTGGCGCCGTAGACGAAGACGTCCTTGAACGCGCCCTGACACTGCAACCGGGTGATCGCGACCACCCGCGGGAGCTCGTCGCCGGGATCCCGTTGCAGGCTCGTCGGCGGCAGCTCGACGACAACCGTGGGGACCTCGTCGAGCGCCGCCTCCGCCAGGTGAGCGGCGAGCCGCAGCGCCCCGATGCGGAGGGTGTCGCCGACGGCCTCCCAGGCGGCGCCCGGCGCCGGCTCGAACTCGACGACGACGCAGTGGAGCGCCGCCAGCGGCGAGAGTGGCGCCGCCGGACCCGACATGTCGACGACGGCCTCCTGGGCGCGCGGCAGGTGTCCTGCGGTGACCACCGCGGCGCCGCGAAGAACGTGGAGCGGGCCCCTGCCCTGCACCGCGAGGCGCCCCAGCAGCCCCGGGAAGATCCCGCCGCCACCCCGACCCTTGGTGCGCGGCTCGACCGCGTCGAGCACCTTGACGATGCGCGCGCTCTCGCCGGGCGACACGAGGGAGATGCGCACCCGGGCGAGCGCGGGGCCGGCAAAGCAGCCCTCGGCGGCGGCGGCGCCGACGGTGAGGAGCCCGTCGCGCAACGAGGTGTGGTCGCCGAGGGACACGGCGTCGACGCGGTGCACGAACCGCCGCAGCGGTCCGACGCGGTCGAGCGCACGGCGGGGGGCGAGCGCGGTGGCGGTGAGGACCATGCCGTTCGGGTCAGGGTATGCGGGCCCTCCGAACGCCGCCACACCCGCCCGGGGGAGCGCGCAGGTGAGCGTGATGACCGGCCCCACCGCCGTGCGCGGGTGACTATCCTCCCCGGGCGTGGACGAGAACCCGCCGCCGCCGCAGGGACGATTCGACCTGGTCGGATGGGCGGCGACCGAGTCGGAGAGGCTGCTGAGCGACCTCGGGGATCGCTGGAGGCACGTCCAGGGCGTGGTGGAGAAGGCGCGCTGGCTCGGCGGAACCTTCGAGCGCGAGGACCAGGAGCACCTCGAGGCGGCGGCGCACCTCCATGACGTCGGCTACTCGCCGGCGCTCTTCGACGTCGGCCTGCACCAGCTCGACGGCGCCCGGTACGTGCGCTCGTGCGGCCACGAGCGTCTCGCCGGCCTGGTGGCGCACCACTCAGAGGCGCGCTACGAGCTCGGCCTGCGCGGGTATGCGAAGCACCTGGAGGCGTACCCCTCGGAGCGGTCGGAGGTGTCCGCGGCGCTCGTCTACTGCGACCTCACCACCGGGCCGACCGGGCAGCCGATGGAGTTCGCCGACCGCCTGGCCGACGTGGTCGCGCGCTACGGGGAGTACTCGCTGGTGGCGCACGCCCTGCGGCTGGCGACCCGGGACCTGGCCATCGCGATGGCCGCGACGGTGACCCGGCTGCGGCGCTTCGGACTGGTCGCGTAGGCACAGACCCGGCGGCGGGAAGGATTGCAGAGGCGCCTGTCGGGAATGTACGTGCAGTATCTGTCGTGGCGTCATGACTCGCAGACATCGCGATGCTGTCTTCACATCTGCTCACCACAACGTGCGCGAATGTCCACGGTGAGGGCCGTACTCTCCGCCAGTGAGCCCGAGCACCCTCCTCTTCCACGCTCTCACCTATGTGACCAGCGCCGGGTTCGCCTGCCTGGCGTG
>DATARS010000072.1:0-16812 GCA_036269455.1 Candidatus Dormiibacterota bacterium
GCGGGGTCGGGGTGCGGCGAAGTGCCGCGGGCTCGCCCTCGGCGCCGGACTCGATCTCGGCGACGACGTCGCTGACGAGCTCTGCCGCGGAGAGGGGTCGGGGGCGCCGGCCCCGCACCGGGGCTGCGGGCGCGCGCGGACGCGGTGGCGTCGGTCGCTCAATGGCCACGTCCCCTTAACGCGGGGAGGGGCGGTTGCCTGCGCACCGCGAATTCGTACGACAGGAGGGGGGAGATTGAACAGGTAGGATTGACCCACCGGTCGCCCCATGGGAGCGGATGCGCCCCGCCTCCGCCCTGGCGGGAGGGCCCGGAAGGCTGAGAGGAGGTTCTGAATGGTGGGGAACGACCGGTCGCGCACCCCCGCGCGGCTCCGGCTGGCGGCGCTGCTCCTGGCCGCGCCCCTCTCCGTGGCGGCCACCGGCGTGGTCGCCCATGCGGCGTCCGTGGACACGGCGCCGGTCGCGGCGCAGATGGCATCGGCGCCGTCGGACACGACCCCCGGTGTGGTCACCGACCGCAAGGGCGGTGGCGACCGGGGCAACCACCGTGACCGCCGCGGCGATCGTCGGGGTGACCGTGGCGGTGATCGCGGCGGTGATCGTGGCGGTGACCGCGGTCGCTGCGGGCTGCTCGCGGCGCTGCTGCTCGGCTGCCGCTGAGCTGACGGAGGGGGCCGCCGGCTGGCGGCCCCCTCCGACTGTCATGCTCCGTTCGCGATGCGTGACCGGACATGGGTGGTGGCCACGGCTCTCGTCGCCTGCTCCGCGGCGTGCGGGCAGAGCGCCCCGCCGCCCACGCCGAGGCCGGTGCCGCCGGTCACGGTGACCGAGTCGCTGCACTTCACCGGCGCCCTGACCGGCGAGATGACCGCCGGCGACGGCGCGCTGCCGCTCACCCACGACGAGCCGCCCGCCGAGTTCACCTTCGGCACCCAGACGCCGGCGGCCACGCGCTGCTACGACTTCAGCTACCAGATCGGCGCCTCGCGCCCCATCCGCGTCTACGAGGCGGTGGTCGCCGGCCGGGTGGGCGCTCACGCAGCGGCGCTCATCCTCATGGTCGAGCCGGTGCAGGGAACCGCGGCCGGCGCCCATCGCATGGTCGCCGACAACACCCCGAGCATCCCCGGCCAGGGGCTCGGGTATCTCTGGGTCGACGACCAGTTCTTCCGCTACCCGCAGGCGGTGGTGCCGGGCAGCCTGACCGTCGCCGCCGACGGGCTCTCCGGCATCGCCGGCTTCGAGATCGGCACCGTCCCGGGCGGGGCGGGGCCGCCCGGGGTCGGGGTGAGCGGCAGCTGGCGCTGCGGTCCGGGCTGAGGGCTCCCCGGCCGCGCCGCGGCGCTCCCGAGCCGCCGCCGTGACATGGGTGAACGGCGGATGACGCCCCCTTTACATGGCTTTCGACGCGTTCGTGACGTTGTAGGCTGACCCGGTCGGCTTCAAGACAAGGGCAAAGCCTCCGCGAGGAGGTGACGCAAAGCCACGGGTCTCCCGTAGACAGCCGGGCTGCCAACGAAGTCACCGCGGGGCCGACAGCACGCTGGAGCTGCTGCCGTGCCCTCCTCCCTGTCCGCGCGTCCCGGCACCCGGGTGCGCAGTCCTCGCAGCCGTCTGCGCGGCAGCCTGGTCACCGCCGCGGCCACCGCCGTGGTGGTCTCCGCGTCGCTCGCCGGGGCGTCCCACGCCGCCGTCACCGGTCCGGTGGCCGCGCTGCCGCCCGCCGCGCTGATGTCGCCCGACGCTCGCGACGCGATGCTCGGCCCTGTCGCGGTCGCTCCGACCGCTCCCGCCGCCCCGGCGCCGGTGACCGCGCCCGCGCCCGCACAGCCCGTCCCGGTGCCGGTCCAGGCGCTCGCCGCAGCGCCCGCCGTGGTGGCGGTGGTACCGGCGGTCGTTCGTCCCGCGGCCCCGCTGGTGCGCAACCTGCTGGTCAGCGCCGACGGCAGCCTGCGCACCGGGGTCGGCACCTACTCCGACTGCAGCGGGAACACCCCGCTGACCCGCGTGGTCGCCGCCATCGACACCTGCATCGGCGGGCCGACCTATTTCGTCGGCCACGACCCGGGCGTCTTCACCCCGCTGATGAGCATGAGCGTCGGCGAGGTGATCACCTGGTACGACCGCAACGGCAACGTCCACCCGATGCGCATCGTCAGCATCCGTGACGGCTGGGCCTCGGCGAACGGCGCCCCGCGGCCGACCCGGTCGAACGTCGTCGCGCAGATGCAGACCTGCGAGCCCTACTCGCCGAGCGGCGACTACGACCGGATCGTCGACCTGGTCGCCGCCTGACGGGTACTTGACAATCCAGATCGTCTTACTCAGGATCTCCGGTGCCGGTTTCGCGGCGCCGGCGCTCCACCCACGAGGAGACGACATGGGATTCGCCCGGCCCGACCAGTCCTTCTATCCCTCGGCGCGGGCCGCGGCCGAGGCGCCTCCGGAGACCCACGGGTACATCACCCTGCCGACCGCGCTCGACGACCCCCGGCCCGACGCCCTCGGGGTCGTCGATCTCGACCCGGCGTCGCCCGGCTACGGCACCCTGGTCAGCCGCACCGAGCTGCCCCACAGCGGCGACGAGCTCCACCACTTCGGCTGGAACGCCTGCAGCTCGGCGCTCTGCCCCTACGCCCCGCACGCCCACGTCGAGCGGCGCTATCTCATCGTTCCCGGGCTGCGCTCGTCGCGGATCACCATCCTCGACACCAAGGACGATCCCCTGCGCCCGAGGGTCGTCAAGGTGATCGAGCCCGAGACGCTGGCGCGCCGCGCGGGCTACTCGCGGCCGCACACCGTGCACTGCGGCCCCGATGGCATCTACGTCAACGCCCTCGGCGGGACCAGCGACGGCGACGGCCCCGGCGGCATCTTCCGGCTCGACCACGACAGCTTCGACGTGCTCGGGCGCTGGGAGGTCGACCGCGGCCCGCAGTTCCTCGCCTACGACTTCGCCTGGCACCTCGGCTACGACACCCTGATCACCAGCGAGTGGGGTACCCCGGCGATGGTCGAGAACGGCATCGTCCCCGAGCTGCTGCTGGGGAAGAGGTACGGCCGCCAGCTCCACGTGTGGGACCTGCGCCGCCGCCGCCACCTGCAGACGCTCAGCGTCGGCGAGTCCGATCAGATGGTGCTCGAGCTGCGCCCCGCCCACGACCCGACCAAGGCGTACGGCTTCGTCGGTGTGGTCACCAGCGTCACCGACCTCTCGGCGTCGATCTGGCTCTGGCACCTCGCCGGGCAGAGCTGGGAGCTCACCAAGGTGATCGAGATCCCCGCCGAGCCCGCCGACGCCTCGGTGCTGCCGCCGCTGCTCCAGGGGTTCGGCGCGGTGCCGCCGCTGGTCACCGACATCAACCTCTCGCTCGACGACCGCTTCCTCTACGTCTCCGCCTGGGGCACCGGCGAGTTCCTCCAGTACGACGTCTCCGACCCCTTCCACCCGCGGAAGACGGGCAGCGTCCATCTCGGCGGCATCGTCCGCCGCGCCGGCCACCCCAACGGCGCAACCCTGAGCGGCGGGCCGCAGATGGTCGAGGCGAGCCGCGACGGCCGCCGCGTCTACGTCACCAACTCGCTCTACCTCGCCTGGGACGCGCAGTTCTATCCCGAGGGCATCGAGGGCTGGTTGGTGAAGCTCGACGCCGACACGGGGTCGGGCGGGCTGCGGGTGGATCGCGACTTCCACGTCGATTTCGGCAGCGACCGCGCCCACCAGGTGCGGCTCGCCGGCGGCGACGCGTCCTCGGACTCGTACTGCTACCCGTGAGCGGGGCGTGGCCCTGGCTCGCCATCGCGGGGGCCGGGGCCTTCCACGGGCTGAACCCTGCGATGGGCTGGCTCTTCGCCGTCGGGCTGGGGATGCAGGATGGCTCGCGGGGCGCGCTGCTCCGCGCCCTGCCCTTCATCGCCCTGGGCCACGCGCTCGCCATCGGGCTGATCGTCGTCGGCGTCGCGGTCCTCGGCGTGGTCGTCGACCCGACGGTGATGCGGCTCGGGGGCGCGGTGCTGCTCGTCGGCTTCGGCGCCTGGCGGTTCGCGCGGTGGCGCCGGCATCCGCGCTGGGTGGGGATGCGGGTCGGGCCGCGCGACCTGGTCGCCTGGTCGTTCCTGATGGCCACCGCCCACGGCGCCGGGCTGATGCTCATCCCGGCGCTGCTCCACCTCCCCGGCTCCGCGGCCTACGTCCGCGTCCCCAACGCGCACGTCCTCGCGCTCGGCTGGGCCGAGCCCACCGCGGCGACGTCGGCGCTCGCGGTCGCCACCCACACCGGGGCGATGCTCGCCGTCGCCGCGACCATCGCCGTGGTGGTCTACGAGACCGTCGGGGTGGCGGTGCTGCGCCGCGTGTGGGTCAACCTCGACCTCCCCTGGGCCGCCTCGCTCGTCGGCACCGGCCTGCTCATGGCGGTGCTCTGACCGGCGGCTACGGCTGGAGGATCGGCTGGGTGCTCGCGAAGGTGAAGGTGAAGGTGCGGGTCAGCGGCGGCGCCAGGCCCTGGGCGCTGTAGGCCACCGTCACCGTCACCGCCGTCGGCGCCGCCAGGCTTGGGGTGGCGTCGACGGTGACGCTGGCCTTGCCGGCGGCGGCGGTCTGCTGGAGGTGGGTGGTGTTGCCGGTGGGCGCGCACAGCGTCCCCTGGTTGACCGGGAGCTGGGGGGCGGCCCGCTGCACCGCGGCGGCGACGGTGCCCGGCGAGCCGGACTCGCAGAAGGGCCCGGTGCCGCCGGTCTGCTGGTAGAGCGAGGTGGCGATCGCCGCCGCGCGGGAGCCGCCGCGGGCGCCATCGGCGACGGCCTCGTTCTGGAAGAAGAGCCAGCTCCCGCTGAGGATCCCCAGCACCACGACCAGCGCGATGGGGCAGACGATGGCGAACTCCACCAGCGACTGCCCGCGGCCGCGCCGGCGCCGCGCCCGCATCACCCCCGTCATCCGATGATCGTGCCGCTCAGCGAGCTCAGGCCCGGGAGCGTGTAGGGAGCGCCGTTGACGGTGATCGTGGAGTTGCCGTCGGTGACGAAGTCGTCGACGATGCAGGTGCCGTTGATCGTCACCGAGCCGCTCGACGCGGTCTGGTTCGAGCCCGTGCCCATGCCCGTCTGGACGATCCCGCCCGGGTAGTAGATCGTGCCCACATCCCAGTACTCCTGGGGCGCGCCGCTGCCGTAGTTCGCCAGCGAGTTGTTGTAGACGGTGCCGTTGAGGGTGATCGCCGCCGTGTCCCCGGCCTCGGCGTCGAACCCGAAGTTGCCCGGGGTGGTGCGCGCCTGGAAGAAGCCCATCCCGTTGTACAGCCCGTAGGAGGGGGCGCTCAGTGTCACCGTGCCCTTGCCGCCGATGATCAGCGAGAAGTTGGTGCCGGTGCCCCAGTAGCCGTCGGCCTTGAAGCTCTTCTGGTTCAGCGAGACCACGCCCATCAGGTTCGAGTTGGCGCCCGCGCAGGCCGGGCTGGTGGCCCCGACGTCGGCCGATCCCGAGGGGAAGCAGGGCGCGCCGTTGCCGGCGGTGCCGCTGGCGGTGAAGACGCCGGTCTTCGACACCGTTCCGGGGACGTTGCCCGCGAGCGGGTAGGGGCTGCCGGTGGCGATCAGGACGTTGTAGCCCTGCACCGTCGCCCCCGCCGCGGTGTTGATGTCCAGGCCCTTGGGAAAGCGGAACACGCCCGGGTAGCCGGCCGAGGTGGGGTCGAGGGCCCCGGTGCAGTCGGCGAACTGGGTCGAGGCGGTGATCTGCACCGGGAAGTTATAGACGCCGGGCTGGAGCACGCCGCCGGCGGGCAGGGTGGTGTACACCGGGGCGGCGGTCTGCCCGGGGCAGAGGGAGACGGTGGTGTCGGCGATCGGGTCGGTGACGCTGCTGCCGACCGGGTCGTTCACCTGCGCCTGGTTGACCACGTAGTGCTCGTAGGCGAGCTTCACGCTGCCGACCGAGCAGGGAGGGGCGTTCCACGGGCCCTGGGTGGCCTCGTTCCATCCCGCGGGCTTGTTGATGTTGGCGGGCACCGACTTGGTGCCGAAGCACCAGTCGAAGGGCATGCCGGTGACGCTGATGAGGTTGCCGTAGACGGAGAGGTTGCTGTTGTCCTTGGCGTCGATGACGTCGGTGTAGCTGAAGCCGCCGGCCTGGGTCGAGGTCCAGGGATTGTTCGGCACCGAGCTGTTGGCGAAGATGTCGCCGTGGACGTTGAAGCTGCCCTGGCCGTTGCCGAGGATGCTGTGCGGGCCCACCTTGTCGAGGGCCACGATGCCGACGTTCTTGCCCGGCTGCACGCCGTTGAGCGCCTTGGCGGTCGCCCTGGTGGTGAGCGAGTTGAAGCCGAGCACCTGGGCGATGTACGGCATCCAGGTGCTGCTGAGCTGCACCGTCACCCCGCAGGCGTAGGGCGGCGGGAAGGTCGACGGCGAGCTGCTCACCGCCGCACCCCGATCCAGGCCCGCCTGGTCGATGTAGTCGGCGCTCCAGGACGAGCCCACGCCCGGGGCGTTCTGGTCGATGACGTCCTGAATGGTCGAGCGGACGCGCTGGTCGCTCGGCGGCGCCGCGCCCTGCTCGCAGAGCGACTTGAGCGCCGCCGTGCCGGCGATGCTGGCGAAGTCGGCGGCGTTCTGCGCCCGCCGCGCCTGCACCAGCGCATAGCCGCCGTCGAGCGCGATCGCCATCATCCCCAGGAGCACGATGAGCGCCAGCGCGAAGATGATCATCACCTGGCCGCGCTCGCCGCGCCGCCGGCGCGTCCTCACGGTGCCACCCCCGCCTGGGCGGTGACGACGAAGTTGGAGAGCAGCGGCACCCCGGAGACGATCTTGGACTGCACCGTCACCACCTCCATCGAGACGCTGCTCCGGGTGCCCGCCAGGGCGTGGCGCAGCGCCACGCACGAGGCCGAGCAGGCGGCGCCGTAGCTGATGCTGGTGAACGAGCCCGAGCCCTGCTCCGCGTTCACCGCGCTGGTCACGTCGGTGGTCTCCTGGGTCGCGGAGACGCCCTTGCGCACGTCGTTGGCGGCGGTCACGGCGCCGGCGCGGGCGGCGCCGTTGAGCGCGATCACGGTGTGGACCCCCTGCCAGCCGACGTAGGCGAGCGCGAGCAGCAGGATCATCACCGGCAGGGAGATGGCGAACTCCACCAGGCTCTGCCCGCCGGCCTCCTGCTGGCGACGGCTGCAGCGAGGCGCGCGGACAGGGACTCTGTGCACCACCACCCCCAACAGTTGCGACCGGAGCGGCGGGAGCCCGCTCCGCGAGGGTGTCAGTATCGGTTCGGCGCCTGTGGTGGTGGCTGGCGAGCGCGTGACGATGCGCCGACCGGGTCGTCAGCCGGCCGATACCTCGGGGTCCGCCGCCTCGCGCAGCGCGGCGCGCGCCTGCTCCAGCGCGGCCTCGACGCGGCGCACCGCCTCCCTCGCCGACTCGAGCTCGCGCTCGCGCCGGGCGACGTCGTTCTCGAGCCGGCGGCGACGGGCCAGCTCGGCGGGGGAGGGGCGGGGCGGCCGTGCCGGCGCCGGGGGTGGCGGCGGCACCGCGGCGGCGGGGCGGGGCGGCGGCCGCTCACGGTGGCGGCCGGCGATCGCCGCCGTGACCTCCTCGGTGTCGGGCTCGGGGTCGCCGGTGGGCCCGAAGCCCGGGGGGTCGAGGTCGCGGTCGAGGGTGCCGCGGAGCAGGGCCGTCCGCTCCGCGGCGCCGCCGAGCGCGGCCGCCTGGGCGGTGGTCTGGGCGCGGCGAACGGTGGCGTCGGTGACCGCGTGGCCGCTCCGCTCGAGGATGGCCCGGGCCCTCACCGCGATCTCGTCGAGGAGCTCGCGGACCCGTGCGCTCGCCGCGCGCACCGCCTCGCCGGAGCCGGCGCGCTGGGCGTCGCGGGCGTCGGCGGTCGCGGCGAGCAGGTCGCGGACGAGCTCGGCGTCGCCGCTGGCGAGCTGGTCGACGACCCAGGCGCCGAGCACCGGCCGGCGCAGCTTCGCCACCACCGCGGCCGCCTCACGGTCGCCGTCCCGGCGCAGCGTCCGGGCGAGCTCGGTACGACCGCGCACGAAGTCGTCGAGCGGTCCGTGGTAGAGCTCGTCCCCGGGCATGCGGCTAGGTCCTCCCCAGGAGCAGGCGGGCGTGCTCCTCGGGGGCGATGTTGCGCCCGGTGACCACGCAGACGGCGGGTCCGGCGCCGCCGCCGAGGCCCCGGCGCATCGCCGCGGCCACCGCCAGGGCGCCGGTGGGCTCGACCACCAGCCCGGCGGCGGCGAGGGCGCGGACCGCCTCGACCACCGCAGCGTCGCTCACCGCGACGAGGTCGTCGACGAGCGCCTCGACGATCGGGAAGGTGAGCTCGCCCGGGGTGGTGTTGCGGGCGCCGTCGCAGATGGTGCGCGGTGCCGGGACGCTGAGCCTGCGTCCGGCGCGGAGCGAGCGCACCGTGTCGTCGCCGTCCTCGGGCTCGACGCCGATGATCCGCACCCGCCGGCCCAGGGCGTCGCGCAGCGCCACCGCCATCCCGGCGAGCAGGCCCCCGCCGCCGAGCGGCACCACCACGGTGGCGGCGGCGGGCACCTGCTCGGCGAGCTCGAGCCCGCAGGTGCCCTGCCCGGCGATCACCAGGGGGTGGTCGTAGGCCGGGATCATGGTGAGGCCGCGTTCGACGGCGACCGCCTCCGCGGCGGCGTTGCGCTGGTGGGTCTCGGGCGGGCTGATCAGCACCTCGGCGCCCATCCGCTCGACCGCGGCCCGCTTGTACGCGGTGGCGTTGTCGGGCATCACCACCACCGCGGGGATGCCCTGCGCCCGCGCCGCCGTCGCCACCGCGAGACCGTGGTTGCCGCTGCTGGCGGTGACGACGCCGCCCGGGCGCAGTCCGAGGACGGCGTTGGTGGCGCCGCGGATCTTGAAGGCGCCGATGGCCTGGAGGCTCTCGCACTTGGCCATCAGCCCGAGCTCGTCGAGGCGGACCACCGGGGTGCGGTGGACGCGGCGGGCGATGCGGTGCGCGGCGGTGCGCACGTCCGCGGGGGTGACGGCGTGGCCCATGCTGGGCCAGGTTGTACTCGACGCGGCGTCAGGCCGGCGGGGCCGCCGGTCCGCCCCGCGGCGCGGGGGTGCTCGGCAGCGATCACCTGGCAAGATGGCGCGGTGCGCCTGGCCACCTGGAACGTCAACTCCATCGCCGCGCGCCTGCCCCGGCTGCTCGAGTGGCTGGAGCAGACCGCGCCCCACGTGGTCTGCCTGCAGGAGACCAAGATCGCCGACGCGGAGTTCCCGCTCGCCGAGATCGAGGCGCTCGGATACGAGGTCGCCTCGCACGGGCTGGGGCGGTGGAACGGCGTGGCCCTGCTCTCGCGCGTCGGGCTCGAGGAGGTGACCCCGGGGTTCCCGGGCGCTCCCCAGGTGACCCCGCCCGAGGCGCGGGCGATCGGCGGCAGCTGCGCCGGTGTCCGGGTGTGGTCGGTCTACGTCCCCAACGGCCGCGAGGTCGGCCATCCCCAGTACGTGTACAAGCTCGACTGGCTGCGCGCCCTGCGGTCGGCGCTCGCCGGCGAGCTCGCCACCCGGGCCGAGCTGGTGGTCTGCGGCGACTTCAACGTCGCCCCCACCGACGCCGACGTCTGGGACCCGGCGGCCTTCGTCGACTCGACCCACGTCACCGAGCCGGAGCGGCAGGCGCTCGCCGAGCTGCGCGCGCTCGGGCTCGAGGACGTCATGCCCCGGCCGCTGAAGTACGACCACCCCTTCACCTACTGGGACTACCGGGCGGGCAACTTCCACAAGAACCTGGGGATGCGCATCGACCTCGTCTACGCGACCCGCCCGGTGGCCGCCGCGGTCGTCGACGCCTACGTCGACCGCAACGCGCGCAAGGGCAAGGGCCCCTCCGACCATGCTCCCGTGGTCGTGGATCTGCGCGACCCCTCCGATCCGGGCTAGCCTTCCCCACCGTTTGTGGGTGGACCGGGATGGAGGGTCGAGGTGTTGACAGGCACGGCGATCGATGCCCTTCTGGAGGAGGGCGCCGCGACTGGAGCGGTGCCCGGTGCGGTGGTCACGGTGGTGGGCCGCGACGGCGTCATCTTCGAGGGTGCCGCGGGGACGCTGAGCGCGGGCGGCGACGCCCCGGTGCGGCTCGACACGATGTTCCGGATCGCCTCGATGACCAAGGCGATGACCACGGCGTGCGCGCTCCAGCTCGTCGAGCAGGGTCGCCTCGACCTCGACCGGACCGTCGCCTCGGTCGTCCCCGCCTTCGCCGGCGTGCAGGTGCTGGCCGGCTTCGACGGCGACACCCCGGTGCTGCGCGCCCCGGCGAGCGAGCCGACCGTGCGCCAGCTGATGAACCACACCACCGGCCTCGCCTACTGGTTCATCAACGCGGAGATGGTCCGCTACCACGAGCTCACCGGCTGCCCCAACGTCTTCAGCGGGCTGCGGGCCTCGGTCCAGCTGCCCCTGATCGCCGATCCGGGGACGATCTGGCACTACGGCGTCAACACCGACTGGCTCGGCTTCGTGATCGAGGCGCTGAGCGGCCAGACCCTCGACGCCTACATGGCCGAGCACATCTTCGCGCCGCTGGGGATGACCGACGCCACCTTTGCGCCGACCCCCGAGCAGAACGCGCGGATGATGGCGGTGCACGCCCGCACCCCCGACGGCGGCGTGGTGCCGATCCCCGTCGACCTCCCGCCGGCGCCGGAGTGGATGGCCGGAGGCCACGGCGTCGCCTGCACCGCGGGCGACTACGGCCGCTTCGTCCAGGCGCTGCTGAACGACGGCGGCCCGATCCTCCGCCCCGAGAGCGTCGACCTGATGTTCACCGACTCGCTGGGCGGGATCGCGCTCCCCGACATCATCCGCTCGGCCGACCCGGCGCTCTCCAATGACATCCCGTCGTTGCCGGTCCGGCAGGGCTGGGGCCTGGGCCTGCACCTCTTCCTCGAGGACCTGCCGGGGATGCGCAGCGCCGGCTCGGGCGACTGGGCGGGGATCTTCAACAGCTACTTCTGGATCGACCGCGCCGGCGGGGTCGGCACCGTCTTCCTCACCCAGGTGCTGCCCTTCTTCGACGTCCGGACCGTGCCCCTCGCCCTCGCCGTCGAGCAGGCGGTCTTCGCGGAGCTGCGCTCCCCCGCCGCAACCGTGTAGGTCAGCCCCGGGGCGGCGACGCCCCCTGATGCTCGGAGATGTAGCCCAGCCGCGCGGCGAGCGCCTCGATCACCCGCGGCCATGTCATCTCCGCCGCGTCCCGCCGCGCGGCGAGACGCATCCGCGCGCCCAGCTCGGGCTGGTGGTGCAGCCCGAGCAGGGCGTCGGCCACCTCCTCGCCGCGGTCGGTGGTGACCGCGAGCGAGTTGACCCAGGGGCGCGAGTACTCCTCGCCGGTGCTGCCGACCACCGCCACCCCGCCCGCCGCCATCGCCTCGAGCCCGACCAGGCCGAAGGGCTCGTGGGCGGAGTTGGCGAGGACCGCGTCGGCGGCGGCGTAGAGCGTCGAGGCGACCGGGGGCTCGAGGAAGCCGAGCAGATTGACCACCGGCGCCGAGGTGGCGTCGAGCGCCGAGGCGACCGTGGCGGTGTCGACCGCCCCGGTGTGGTCGGCGACCTCGAGCCCGCGGCGGTGGCAGTGGGCGATCACCTCGCCGCCGTAGCCCTCGACGCCGCCGCGCATCAGCAGCCGGGCGGGCAGGCCCCGGGCACGGAGCGAGGCCAGCGCGTCGATCGCCTGGTGCCAGCGCTTGTCCGGGCAGAAGCGGCCAACCTTGACCGCAAGGCATGGGGACCGAGCGGCGTCGCGCAGGCTGCGCACCTCGCCGGCGTCGACCTCGGCGAGCGCCGCCTCCGGGATGCCGTTGGGCACCACCAGCGGGTTCACCCCCCAGCGCCACATGAGGTGACGCATGTAGCGGCTCACCGTGGTGATCTCGGCGACATAGCCGAGCGTGTCCCAGTCGATGCGCTCGAACCCATAGGAGTTGTTGGCGTTCCAGAGCATCACGCAGCGGTCACGCAGCCCGCGGCGGTACAGCTCGTCGCTCAGCACCCGGGTGAAGTCGGCGGTCTGCCACTCCTCGGTCATCACCGCGACCAGCCGCCCGCGCTCGATCGCCGGGGCGATCACCGCCTCGACGAGGTGCCCGGGAAGGGTGGTCTCGAGGTCGACGATCTTCGCCTCCTCCGCCTGATAGACCCCGACCGGGTTGTGGCGGCTCAGCGGCTGGCACCAGCGCAGCAGGCGCACTCCGTCGCGCCATTCCTCGGCGGGCAGCTCGGGATCGCCGACGAAGGCGAGAGTGGTCGCGTAGCCGAGCGAGGCCGCGGCGCGGGAGAACTCGCGCATCCGCACTCCGAGGCCGCCGGCGAGGCTGTAGGCGTCGGGGCCCTCGAACGCGACGAGGACGAACTCCAACGTCTCGGGAGTCAGGGCGGCACGCCGCGAGACGACCTCCGCCGTCCGGCCGTTGGGCATGGGCTCCGGAGTGTGACGCGTGGTCTGTGACATGTCCATGGGGGTTTCATGAAGATTCAGTTAACCCTGGGGCGTTTGGCAGGATGAGTGCGGTGATGTCGCACTTCCTGTCCACATCGACAGCACGGTTCGATCGCCTATCATTCCCACCCGGCATGCGGACCAGGACCCGGCGGAGTCCCGACACCTTCAACCGGTCTTCGCGCGCGCTGCGCGGGGCCGCGTTCTGCGGGCTGCTGCTGCTGCTCGGCGGCTGCAGCTCGTCGCCGAACGAGATCAGCGCCGACAACGTGGCGCCGCCCCCCGCGGTGACGCCGGACGCCTGCCGGCTGGTGTCGAGCAGCGCGCTCACCGCGGTGCTCGTCGCTCCGGTCACCAACGAGCTGGTGCCGTCGTCTCCGGCGGCGATCCCGGCGACGCCGTCGCCGTATCCGCCGCCTCCGGGCAACTACCTGGTCACCTCCGTCGGCGCGCACCCGACCGTGGGTCAGTGCACCTACCGCTCGGCGCTCGGCACCACCCTGGTGGTGAACGTCTTCCCCAAGACCACGCTGTCCTCGATGCCCGACTACACCAACGGGCTGCACCAGCTCGGGTTCGCATACGTGAGCGGCACCGACGACAGCGGGCTGATCGCATTCCAGGACGGCCCCTCGGTGGTGGGCCTCGCGCTCAACCTCGGCGGGGCGAGCGCCGACGCCCTGGCGCGCCGGCTGGCACTGCTGGCGAGCTCGGTGACCGGCCAGTCGCTGCCGGTGCCCTCGCTCTCGGCCGGGCAGACCGCGAGCAACGCCAACGCCGTGCCCACCCCGCTGCCCGCCGCCGGCGAGCAGGTGTCCGGGCAGAGCGCGGCGCAGTCGGTGCAGGAGACCTCGGCGCTCGCATTCGATCCGACCGCGGTCACGGTGAGCGCCGGTGGGGTGGTGCAGTGGACCAACGCCGGCGGCCCGGCGCACAACGTCACCTTCGACGCCAATCCCGAGCTCACCTCGGGCACGATGAACGCCGGTGACAAATACGAGCTGAAGTTCACCCGGGCGGGCACCTACCCCTACCACTGCACCTTCCACCCCGGGATGGAGGGGACGGTCACCGTCTCCTGACCGGGTGAGGGTCGAGGCGAGCACGGCGATCGCCGCGCTGCTCGCCGGACCGCCGCGCTCCGCCCGCCTGCTCGGAGCCTCGACCGCCGCCGCCTACCTCGCCGTCGACGGGATCGAGGTGATCGCCGTGGTGGCCGCCGCGGCCGTCCGCCTCCCCGTCGCCGTGGTGGTTCCCACCGCGGTGCCGCCGGTCGGCGACCCGGCCAGGGTCCTGGTCGGCGGCGGCGGGGTCGACCTCGGCGGCACGTGGCTGCAGCCCGAGTCCTGGTTCGACCCACGGCCGGTGCTCGGCGGCGCACCGCTCGCCGCGCACCTCACCGGAGCGCGGGCGCTCCTCGACCGCCTCCCCGAGGGCGCCGCGGGCCTCGATCCAGCGCTGGCCGCCGGCGTCGCCGGCGGGCTGCGTGGCGGCGACGCAGGCCCGTCGCTGGCGCTGCTCGGCCGCGGACCCGGGCTCACCCCCGCCGGCGACGACGTGGTCGCCGGCGCGCTCGCGGCCCTCGTGCTCCTCGGCGGCGCCGTCCCGGCCGCGGCCGGGGTGCTCGAGGAGGCGCCGCGGCGCACCACCCTGCTCTCCGCCGCGCTGCTGCGCTGCGCCGCCCGCGGCCAGGTGGTGCCTCAGGCCGCCGGTCTGCTGCGCGCCCTCTGTGGGGAGGGCGCGCTGCAGCCGGCGGTCGAGGCCCTGCTCGACATCGGCGCCACCTCCGGGCCGGCGCTCGCGCTCGGCCTCTGCGCCGGTGCCGAGGCCGCCCTCAGAGGACCTGCGCCAGCGACGGGCGGCGGGGCTCCGGCGGCGGGTTGATCGGCAGCATGTAGGCCTCCTGCAGCAGCAGGATCACCTCGATGGCGTCGGGCACCGCCATCCCCTCGTGGAGCATCGGGGTCGTCTCGGCGAGGACGGCGGCCTCGCGGGTCCCCACGACGGTGCGGTCGCGCTCCATCGCGGCCTCCAGCACGTCGAGGCAGTGGTCGAGCCGCCGCAGCTTGCGGCGCCGCTCGGCGCGCTCCTCGTCGGTCTCGGTCCGGGGGGCGGGGAGGGGAAGGGGTCGACGGGACACGGACCTGGTCACCTCGGTGCGCGGATGAACAGGCGCATCGTGTGTCGGTGCCATGGCGCAACCCGATGAAGACAGGGTGAAGAACTGTGAGGCCTGGGCGGGACCGGCCAGTCGCGCCGGCCCCGCCGTGGAGGACGTGTGCTGCGTGGGGTCAGGCGCTCGCCCGGGCGAGGTACTCGTCGCTGCCGAGCAGGCCGGACTCGATGGTCTCGTCACGGCCGCCGCGGTCGAGGTAGGCGGCCCAGAACGAGACCCCGACGGCGTCGGCGGAGCGGCCCAGGTAGGTGCGGTACCAGCCGCCCACGAGGTTGGCGTGGTTCTCGTGCGAGAAGGTGAAGCCGCTGGTGATGTTGCCGCGGGGCGTGCCGGCGCTCAGTCGCCCGGCCCAGTAGCCGATCTCGGCGGAGCTGGCGGCGCGGCCGAGAAAGTCCCTGTACAGGGCGGCGACGAAGCCCTGCGCGGTGCCGCCGCCGCGCACCCGGTAGTACTCGTCGGTGGCGGCGAAGCCGGCCTCGACCCCCTCGTTGTGGGCGCCGCGGTCGAGAGCCCCGGCCCAGTAGGCGCGGCCGCCCGCGTCCGGGGCGCGCCCGAGCAGCAGCCGGTAGTCGGCGTCGATGACGCTGCCGTGCAGCTCGGGCGAGTTGAGCACCGCGTAGCCGATGGCGTCCCGCCCGGTGCCCGTGCCCAGCCGGCCGCGCCAGTAGCCGACCTCGTCGGCGCTGGCCTGCCTCGCCAGCAGGTCCTGGTAGAGACGGTTGACGAAGGCGAGGGTGGCGTCGGGGCCGTTGTGCGTGCTGGTGGTGTGGGTGCTGGTGGTCTTCGTCGTCCTCGTCCTGGTGGTCGAGCTCGAGGTCGAGGTGCTCGAGCCCTCGAGCCCGAGCGTGCAGCTCCACGGATAGGGTGTGCACGCCGACGCCTCCTGGGCGTCCGGATAGTTGCAGTGCCCGCTCGGCGACCCGGTGAGATGGTCGTCGAAGTCGCCGTCGCCGTCGCACTGCAGCGAGGGGTCGGGGTTCGGCGGCGCCAGTCCGAAGTTGTGGACGACGATGGGATCGCTGCGGGTCCCGGCGTAGTGCGACACGCCCCCGTGCTGGGCGGCGGTGGGATAGGTGGCGGAGACGCCGTCCGGGTACACGTTGGTCACCTGCGCCTGGACGCCGCCGGACGACCCGACGGTGACGTTCACCACCTGCGAGCGGCAGCCGCTGCCGCCGTTGCAGGCCGCGTACCCCTCGGGGTTCGAGGTGTCGGGCGCGGGCGTCCGGGTCTCGTGGATGCGGTAGGTGCCGGGGACGGGGACGCCGTCGAAGGTCGTGCACCCCACCGAGATGGTGCTGCAGTCGCCCTGCTGCAGCGGGCAGTTGCTGGTGCTGGCGACGCGCTGCTTGGTCTGCGAGGGCGTGGTGGCGCGGATGTCGACGCCGCCGCCGCTGAGCTGGTACTCGGCGCCGCCGAGCGCCTGCTTGCAGGAGTCCATCGTCTGCAGGGTGATGCTCACGCTGCCCGCGGCCCCGGCCGGGTGCGGCGCCGAGCTCACACCGATCCCCACGCACCCCGCGGCGACGATGACGATGGACAGGATGAGTCGGATGCGCGATCGCGTGTGCACTGCCAATGATCCCCTTCCGTTGCCTGCCGCCGCCGTCCGGTCCGCCTTCCCGTCATCGCCAGGGGATCACGCCAGGGTGAACTGACGCTGAAGGAGGTCAGCCGGCCGCCGGTCCCGCGCTGAGCCGCACGCCCCCGGCGAGTGTCTGATAGACGACGCAGTAGCGCTCGGTGAGGCGCAGCAGGGTGGCGACCTGCTCCGCGGAGGCGTCGGTCTCGAGGTCGAAGAGCAGCCGGATGGCACGGAAGCCGACCGGCACCTCGCGGTCGACCCCGAGCGTCCCCCGGAAGTCGAGGTCGCCCTCGGCGCGGACCCTCCCGGTGACCACCAGCTCCATCGAGGTGGCCACCGAGCGCAGCGTCACCCCGGCGCAGGCGACCAGGGCCTGGAGCAGCATGTCCCCGGAGCAGGCCTGGAGCCCGTCGCCGCCGGTGGCGGGATGGAGGCCTGCCTCCACCAGGGCGCGGCCGGTGGCCACCGAGCAGGCGATCTCCTCGGGGTCGAGGTCGCCCTCGGCGCGCAGGGTGATCCGCGCGGCCTCGGGCTGCTCCCTGAGCCGGGCCTTGATCGGCGCCTGGATGGCCTGGAGG
>DATARS010000073.1:0-18295 GCA_036269455.1 Candidatus Dormiibacterota bacterium
CACCGCGGGGTTCTCCACCATCGCCGCCGCCGACGCGGCGGTCGCCGAGGGGGCCGAGGCGGCGGGGCTCGTCGCCGCGCTGTCCAGCTTCCTCGACGGACTGCTCGGCAGGTGGGTGATCGCGTTCGCGATCAACCTCACCGCCACCGGCGTGGAGAAGGCAATTGTCAACCAGGATCACAACCCCTTCACGGGCTGGACCCCCGGTGACCTCGCCCACGCCATGCTCGGTGCCGACGCGCTCGTCGTCTCGTATCCCATCGCCGAGGCGCTCCCTGGCTACCTGGGGTTCAAGGCGGCCCACCCGGTGATCGCCTCGGCGGTGCGCAGTGGAACCGCCGGAGGCGTCGCCGCCTTCGGCAGCGATCTCTCTGCGGCCGGATTCGAGGGGAAGCCGCTCGGATGGGGCACCGCGCTCGACATCGGGCTGAGCATCGGTGTCTCGGGCCTTGCCTCGGGCGTCGGAGAGTGGGGTGCCGGGCGGTTCGCAGCCCGGCCATCGCGAGTGGTCGCGCTCGAGCCGCTCACCCCCGAGACCACGCCCCCCGAACTCGACATGAGGGTCCCGCCGCCCCCCGGCCTCGAGCGTACCGGGGGCGGCCTGTTCCGTCCCGCGCCGCCCGGCGAGATGGAGCGCGCCGGCAGCGGCCTGCTCCGGCCCGCACCTCCGGGCGGCATGGAGCGCACGCCGAATGGCCTGCTGCGCCCCACCACCACGGGCGACCTCACCGTCGGCGGCCGGGCCTTCACCGTCGACCAGGCCGACGGGCGGGCCGGGGGGCTCCTCGAGGCCCGGGCTCCGCTCCCCCAGCTGAACGGCGCCGGCCCGGACAGCTGGACCGAGCGACCCAGCGGGCTCTCGGTTCCGGCAGACGACCTGCACTCGCGCATGGGGATCGGAGTCCATCAGCCGCAGGGCAGCGCGTGGCAGCAGAGCGCCGAGCTGCGCAAGGCGGCGTTCAAGCTTCCGGTCAAAGGTGTGAACGCCGGGATCAACGGCATCGTCTCCCCCCCGCACCCTGGGATCACCCATCCGTCCGCCGCGAACCCGGCCACTCCAGGCGAAGCCCCGGCGGTGCCGCCGCCGCCTCCTCCGCCTTCGTCACCGCCACAGGTGGTCGGCGGCGGGACATACACGGTGCGCCATGGCGACTCGCTCTGGGCCATCGCCCACCGCACCTACGGCGACGGCGAGCTCTGGCCCGTGGTCTACCGCGCCAACGGCGCCATCGGCCCCGACCCCAACCTGGTCCAGCCCGGACAGGTGCTCAACCTTCCCGCTGTCGCGCGACCGGCGGCATGATGCATCCGTCGCAGACCTCCGCGGGAGCGCCGTCGATCCCGAAACCATCTCCGACCACATTGGTGCGACGGCTGCTCCGCGCCGCGGGGCGGGTCCGTCCGCACGTATCGGCCGAACCGATCGGCGACGCGTACGCCGGAACCCGGCTCATGGTGCGCATGCGCATCGACGCACCGGTCGCCATCACCGTGCGCGACGCTCGCGTTCGGCTCCGGCGAGCGCTGACCGTCTACGGATTTTCCGGAGGGGACTTCGGATACGTCCCGCGGTGGGAGCGGGGCAACGTCACCGAGGAGACGTTCGAGCGGATCGGACACCTGGCGGCTGGGAGCTCCCATGAGGAGCTCAGCTGGCTCGCGATCCGCGAGCGCCTCCCCAGTCTGTGGGCACGCCGGATCCACTGCGTCTACCGGGTCAAGGTGAGGGTTCGAGTCGAGGGCGGACGCCCGCTGCGCTGCTCCGTTCCGGTGCGCGTGCTCTCGTCGCGGTCGCTGCACCGCCAGGTGGAGGGACGCGCGTTCATGTCCGACGAGCGCGCCGGCCGTCACCTCGATCTGAGGATGGAGTTTCACGGCCGGCCGGGCGAGCGGCTGTCGGGCGTCGCGCGGGTGTCGCCGCCGGGCGACGGCCTCCGCGGCCCGGTGGTGCTCGACTTTCGCCGCCGCGAGGAGGCGAGCCAGACGGATCGAACCGACCGGGCATTCGTCCGCGAATGGAGGGTCGAGCACGCCGTGCTCGCCGAGGGTGTCCCAGGCCCCGACACCGCGGTCCTCCCGTTCACGGTCAGCCTCCCCCGCACGGCCCCAAGCACCCTTCACACCGCCCACACTCGGGTGCGCTGGCTCCTGTACCTCAGGCTTTCAGGCATGGACGGTGACGTGTACGGGGTCTGGGAGATCAACGTGCACACCGGTCTCTGACCGCCGACGGGCGGCCGTATCATGCGGGACCGCCGTCTCCATCTCGACAGGTGAGCGCATGCGACCACGGCTCCATCCGGCCGCGAGGCTCGGCGCGACGGCCTCCCTGCTCCTCTGCCTCTCCGCCTGCGGAAGCTCCCCCGCTCCGGGTCCCGCCACGGGCGACGGCCCCAGCCCCTCCTCCTCGCCACTGGGTGTGGTCATCCCACCCGCGCACGACTTCGGAGACGCCTGCAGGCTGCTCACCACGATGGAGGTGCAGGCCGCGGCGGGGGGCCTCCCGGTCACCGCCACCCCGCGGACCGACCCGCAGTCCGGGTCGTACTGCGACTACATGCAGGCGACCCGGTACGGAGGAGGCAGCCTGCTGCTCTCCGTGCAGGTGAGCGTCCACGGTTCGGCGTCCGAGGCGCGCGATGTCGTCGATCAGCTGGGCGGTTCGCCCGTGCAGGGGATCGGCGACGTCGCGAGAGTGCAGGTCCAGCAGGGCGTCAGCATCGCCGTCCACGTTGCGCACGGAGCGACCCTCGCTGCGGTGTCGACCTTCGACAGGATTCCCCAGCAGGTCCTTGTCCGGCTCGCCGCGCTCGTCGGCGGGCGGCTCTGAATCCGCGGCCTCAGCCGCCGGCGGCGTCCTCGGGCAGCAGCGCGACCTGCACCAGCGCGGGACGCCGCCCCCGGCGGACGTACATGCCCCGGCCCGGCGGCCGCGGTGCGGCGGTGTACGGCCCGACCAGCTGGCCCTCCTGGCGCTCGCCGGAGAGGATGATCCAGGGCGCGCCGAGCTCGCGAAGCCGCTGCAGCGGGGGCTCGAAGAGCGCCCGGGCGGCGCCTCCGGTGCGGCGGGCGACGACCAGGTGGATGCCGAGGTCGCGGCCCTGGGCGAGCACCTCGACGAGCGGCAGGAGCGGGTTGTTCGATGGGGTCGCGATCAGGTCGTAGTCGTCGACGACGGCGATCACGTCGGGGCCGGTCCACCAGCTGCGCTCGCGGAGCGCCACCGGGTCGAGCTCGGCCGAGGGCAGTCGGCTCTCGGCGAGCTCGCGCAGCCGCACCATGGCGTCGCGCGCCGCCGCCGCGGTGGGGGCGTCGGCGAGGAGGTGCGAGCGCGGCACCACCTCGCGCAGCCGCATGCGGGCGTCGACGAGGACCACCCCGACCCGGTCGGGACCGTGGCGGGCGCACAGCCCGGCGAGGTGGGTGCGCAGCAGCGAGGTCTTGCCCGAGCCGCCGTCGCCGTAGACGACGAGGTGCGGCTCCTCGCCGAGCAGGTCGAGGTACAGCGGCGCCAGGGCCGGCTCGGTCACGCCCACGGGGACCCCGGGCTCGGCGTCGTCGCCGGGCGCCGGCAGCGCCTCGGTGGTGAGCAGCGCGGGGAGGACGCGGACCGGCGCGGCGCGGCCCTCGCCCGGCCAGAGGCCGGCGACGGTGGTGACGGCGGCGTCGGTGGCGGCACCGAGGTCGTCGCGGCGCGGGACGCCGTCGATCCGGGGCAGCGCGACCTGGATCAGGTGCCCCCCGGCGGCGAGCCCGCGGCCGGGAACGCCGGCGGGCAGCGCCGCGCTGGCGCGGCGGTCGACCATCGACTCGGTGGCGTCGTTGAGCCGCAGCTCGAGCCGCCCGCCGATGCTGTCGCGCAGGTTGGCGCGGATGTCGACCCAGCGGCCGGCGGTGAGCACCAGGTGCACCGCGTACCCGGGGCCGCGGGCGGCGATGTCGGCGAGCAGCGGCTCGAGGTCCTCGTGCTCCTGGCGGAACGCCGCCCAGTTGTCGATCACCAGCACCACGTCGGCGCCGATCTCCGCGGGGAGGGCGCCGGCGGCACGCACCGCGCGCAGCGTCGCCGGCGAATCGATCCCGCCGGCGCGGAAGGCCTGCTCGCGCTCCTCGAGCAGCCCCGCGACGTGGGCGACGACGCGGCCCACCCGCTCGGGGTCGGAGCGGCCACAGACCGTCCCGACGTGGGGCAGGCCGGCGAGCTGGGCGAGCCCACCGCCGCCGAAGTCGAGGGCGTGGACCCAGACCTCCCGGGGCGAGCGGGTCAGCGCGAGACCGAGGACCAGGGTGCGCAGCAGCGTGCTCCTGCCCGTCTGCGGGGCGCCGACCACGGCGAGGTGGCCGTCGGCGGCGAGGTCGACCGCGAAGACCTCGCGCCGCTGCTCGAGGGGACGGTCGAGCAGCCCCAGGGGCACCGACAGCCCGGCGCCCGCCGGCCAGCTGCGCGCCGCCGCCGGTCCCTCGAGGACGACCCCGGGGAGCACCGCATCGAGGGGTACCACCGGCTCGAGCGGCGGCAGCCAGACCTGGTGCACCGGGGGCGCGGCGTCGCGCAGCCGCGCCACCACGGCGCTCATCACCGTCGCCCCACCGGGCGCGGGCGCCGCCGCGTCCTCGTGGCCGTCCCCCTCTCCCGGCGCCGGCGCGGCGGTGAAGGGCAGCAGCGCCGCCGGGCGCGGGCGCGGCGCCTCGGCGCGGCGGCGCAGCGGGGCCGAGACCAGCGCCGCGCGAAAGCGCTCGAAGACGGTGGTGTCGACCTTGAGATACGCCGAGCCGGGCAGCGGCGGCAGCTCGTAGGCGTCGGGGACGCCGAGCACCGCCCGGCTCTCCGCGGCGGTGAAGGTGCGCAGGCAGATGCGGTAGCTGACGTGCCCCTCGAGGCCGCGCAGCCGGCCCTCGTCGAGCTGCTGCGAGGCGAGCAGCAGGTGCATCCCCAGGCTGCGCCCCAGCCGGCCGACGGAGACGAAGAGCTCGAGGAAGTCGGGGCGGGCACCGAGCAGCTGGCCGAACTCGTCGACGACGACGAGCAGATAGGGCATCGGCTCCAGGTCGGGACGGGTCGCCGCGGCCTCGCCGTATTCGCGGATGCCGGCGAGGTTGCCGGCGCGGCGGAGCAGCTCCTGGCGGCGGTTCTGCTCGCCGTAGAGCGCGTCCTTCACCCGGTCGACGAGGGCGAGGTCGGCGCCGAGGTTGGTGATCATCCCGGCGACGTGGGGCAGCTCGGCGAGCTCCGCGAAGGTGGCGCCGCCCTTGAAGTCGACGAGCACGAGGCCGAGCAGGTCTGGGGGATGGGTCATCGCCAGTCCCGTGACCAGGGTGCGGAGCAGCTCGCTCTTGCCGGCCCCGGTGGCGCCGACCACCAGGCCGTGCGGGCCCATCCCGCCGAGGGCCAGCTCCTTGAGGTCGAGGACCAGCGGCGTGCCGTCCTCGCGCAGGCCGACGGGCAGGCGGAGCAGCTCGCCGGCGGGGCGCGTGGACCAGGCCGCGGCGGGGTCGAAGCTCGCCGGGTCGCCGGTGCCGAGCAGCCCGGGCAGATCGATCCCCGCGGCGGTCACGGCCGAGCGCTCGGCGGCCGAGAGCCGCAGCGGCGCGAGGCGGCGGGCGAGCGCGGTGCAGACCGCCACCGAGGTGCCCTCGACGCGGCCGCCGCCGGCCTCGCCGCGCACCTCCAGCCGTCCGTCGCCGCCGGCGCGGAGGCGGAGGCCGCCACCGTCGGCCCTCCCCTCGGCGGCGACGGCGAGCACGGTGACCGCGGGGAGCCCGGCGGTGGCGACCAGCGCCTCGGGGACGCCGCCCCGATCGCAGACCACGACGAGGTGGGGCGGGCGCACTCCGCCGTCGCCGCCGCGGACCGCCTGCCGCCGGCCGGCGAGCTCGCCCTCGAGCAGGCCGACGAGCTCGTCGGGGTCGCGGCCGATCAGCCGCAGCGGCCCGGTCTGGTCGACGAGGTGGGGATGGCGGACGTGCGGCAGCCACTTCGCCCACTCCCAGTGCGCCGCCGTCGCGGGGCCGGTGCAGACGGCGAGGACGAGGTCGTCGGGGGCGTGGAGGACGGCGAGCTCGGCGACCACGGCGCGGACCAGGGCGCGGGCCTCCTCTCCCCCCTCGACCTCGACGAGCCCGCCGCGGCCGAGGTCGAGGGTGACCGGCAGGTCCTCGACCTCGGCGTGGCGCGCCACCAGCCGCTGCGCCTCGGCGAGCGAGAGCGGGTCGGCGCCGGCCATCGGCCCGCCGTCGAGCCGGAGCGGCGTCGCCAGCGGCCGGCGGCCCCGGCCGGCCGACGCGACCAGGAAGTCGGCGTCGCCGCGGCGGCGCTCCCAGACCCGGGCCCGATTGCCGGCCAGCGTCCAGAGCCGGTCGGGGCCGGGATGGATCCAGGCGGCCGCGGCCCGCTGCAGCGTGGCGGTGTCGACCGCGTCGCGGCGCAGGCCGTCGAGCTCCTCGAGGTAGCGGCGGCGCTGCTCGAGCAGGCCGCGGCGCTGCGAGCCGCGCTGCTGGAGGAAGAGCCCGATCCCCATCGCGACCGACGAGAGGGCGAAGAGCGCGCTCCCGGCGATGAACAGCGGGCGCGGATTCATGAGCACGAAGAGGAGCGCCCCCAGGCTGCCGACCGCGGGGAAGGCGTACTGCAGCCAGCTCACCGCGCCGGTCTGCGGCGGCGGCGTCTGCGGGGGCGCGGGGACGCGCCGCTCCCCCGTGGGGACCGGCGGAGGCGGGATGCGCGGGGGACGCCGCAGGACGGCACCCGCGGCGGCGGCGGGCGCCGTCGGACGGGGCTGCGTGCTGGTCACTGGAGGGGCGGCTACGATACCGCCATGTCGCCCCCGGCGCCAGCGCAGGGCGAGGCCGGCTTCCTCGCCGTCACCGTCGTCGGCCCGGCGTCCGCCGCCGACCTCAGCGCCGCGGCCACCCTCCCGCTCGCCGAGCTCCTCCCCGACCTCGTCGGACTGGTCGGGGGCGATCCCGACGCGGCGCCGACGACCGGCTGGTCGCTCAGCCGGCTCGGCGGCGGTCCCCTGGCGCTCGAGATCTCGCTCGCCGAGGCGGGGGTGTGCGACGGCGACATCCTCTATCTCCGTCCGGTCGCCGACCCCGCTCCGGCGGCCGTGTCCGACCTCGCCGACGCCGTCGCCGACGCCGTCGACGTGCGCGGCGGGCTGTGGACCGCGGCGACGCGACGCGTCGCCCTCGCCCTTGCCGCCGCGGGCACGCTCCTCCTCGCCACCGCCGTCGCCGCCGTCGACCTGTCCACGGCGGAGCGGATCTGGGCGGCGTTCGGCACCGCCGCCCTCGCCAGCGCCGGCGGCGCGCTCGGTGCCCGGCGGCTGGGGACGGTCGCGCCGGCACTGCTCGCGCTCAGCGGCCTGGTCCCCTGGGGGCTCGCCGGGGCGTCGATCGCCGGTCTGGCGGGGGCCGGGCCCGCGGGGATCGCCGCCGGCGCCGCCGCCGGAGTGGCCGCCGGCTCCGCCGCGGCCGCCCTCGCCGTCCCCGCCGCCCGTGGACCCGCGGCCGCCACCGCCCTCGCCGCCGCGCCCGCGGCGGTGGTGATCGGGCTCGGCGCCGCCCTCGGCGCCACGCCCGAACAGGACGCCGCGGTGCTCGCCGCCTGGAACGTCGCCGTCGCCGCCCAGCTGCCGCTGCTCGCGGCCGGCCTCCACCTGACCGGGGCCCTGGACGACGGCGCCGCCGCCCTCGACCGCGCCCAGGTGGACGCCCGGGTCGCCGCCGCCCACCGCCTGCTCGCCTGGCTGAGTACCGGCGCCGCGGCGGGGCTGGCGGGTGCGCTCGTCGTGCTCGCGGTGAGCGCCGAGCCCTGGGCCCTCGCCCTCGCCGGCACCGCCTCGCTCGCCGCCGCCCTCGGCAGCCGGCGGCAGCGCTTCCTGGGCCAGGGGCTGCCCACCCTGATCGCCGCGGTGATCGGCGGCCTGCTCGTCGAGCTCGGCGTCGCCGCGCGACTCGGCGGAGACCAGGCCGCCGCGGGCCTGAGCGTCGGCATGCTCCTCGCCAGCGCCGTGCTGCTCCTCGGTCTGGCGGTCTGGGAGGGCCGGCGCAGCCCCTCGGCGCTGCTGCGACGCCAGCTCCGCCGCCTCGAGTCGCTCGCCCTCATCGCGGTCGTGCCGCTGGGGCTGGGCGCGCTCGGTGTCTACACCGCCCTCGGCGACCTGGGCCGCCGGCTCGGCTGACCGGCGCGGCGTCAGCGGACGTCGATCTCGATGGGCACGGTCGACGTCCGGGCGCCGGCGACGGGGATCGCCAGCGGGCCGGTGTAGCGGCCGGGGGTCGCGGCGCCCAGGCGGACGCTGATGTGGCAGTCGTCGCGCGGGGCGAGGGTGGCGCGGCTGCAGTCGTCGCGGACCACGTGGGCCGCCCCGTTGTCGAGGCCGATCGTCCCCAGGGTCTCGGCGACGTCGCCGGGGTTGCTCACCGTGAAGGTGAGGACCGGGCTGCCGGCGCCGTTGCCCGCGCTGACCGACGCGGTCACCTGCCAGGGAAAGACGCTCACCCCGGAGGGCGGATGCGGAGCCGGCGTGGCCACGACGACCCGGGCCGCGGGCCGCGCCGGCGCCGGCCGGGGCGTGGGCGGCGGCGGCGCGGCGCTGGGAGCCGCGGTGGGCGCCGGGGCCGGCTGCGTGGTCGGGTCGGAGGTCGGCGCGGCGGTCGGGTCCGCGGTGGCGGAGGCGGTCGCCGCCGGCGTCGCCGGGCTGAGCAGCGCGGCGGCGACGACGTGGTCCTGGGGGTGCGCGGCGGTGGGGGCGGCGAGGACCCGGCCGAGACCGACGGCACCGGCGCCGGCCGCCACCACGACAACCGCCGCGGCCGCGGCCGCCCGGGCCGTCGGGCGGCGCGGCCGGGGGATGCGCCGCGGCGGCCGCGGCGACGGCGGCGGGAACATCACCACCCCCGGTCCGACGAGCTCGGCGAGGCTGATGCCGAGCACGCAGGCGAGGTCGGTGAGGACGGGGATCTCCTGCGCCTCGACCAGGCCGCGCTCGAGACGTCCGATCCACTCCAGGTCGCCGTGCTCGAGCTGGTCGACCCACATCGGGCTGCGACCCACCCGTGCCGCGAGCTGCACCTGGGTGAGGCCGCGGCGACGGCGGTGCTCGCCGACCCGCCGGGCGATCGGAGGGATGCGGCCGTCGGCCCCTGCGCTCATCACGCGAACCTCCCTGACTGGCGCCACGCCCTCCAACAACGCGCCGGTCCCCGGGTTTCCTACGCGGGCCCGCCGCCCCGACCCGGGGCGGCGGGCTGGGTCAGGAGGTTCTAGTCGTCGTCGTGATGACGCAGCGTCACCGAGACCGCGTCGAGGTAGGTGCCATAGCTGTTGGCGACCCCGGCGTCGGCGAATGCGATCCGCGTGGTGGTCCCGGTCGCCTTGACGTGATAGGAGAACTTCTGCCAGTTGGTGTCGGTGCGGCCGATGCCGTCGAGCTGCTCGGTGTCGAGGAGCCTGCCGTTCCACCAGGCCTGGAGCACGTTGTCGGCCGGCCCTCGGGTCGGCCGCGCCGAGAACTCATAGGTGAGGTTGTAGGTGCGCCCCGGGATCGTCGTCAGGTCCTGGTAGATCTCGGTCGGGCAGAGCGAGTCGAGCTCGGTGAACTGCTGGCCCTCGAAGGGAGATCCTGCCACGTGATTCTGAATCTCGATGCCGCAGGTGCGCGGCGCCGCCTCGGTCCACCCCGGGATCGGACTGTGGATCACGGCAAACGTGTGATTGGGGATTGCCGGCGCCTCGAAGCCCCCGTTGTGCACCAGCTCGGTGGCTGAGGCGCCGGCCGCGGCGCGCTGCGTCACCACCACGGCGACGACGACGGCGGTTGCGGCCAGGATGGCGCCCAGGCGTCTTCTGGACATGTGCTCTCCTCGGTGATGCAGGGCCGGCGTTCAGCCCCCACCTCCCCGGTCAGCAGACGTCCGGCCACCAGCACGCAGCGTCCCGCGTGCTCGCGGCGTTGGCGACGCTACCAGACGTGTCAATATCCGTCAAGATTTACGGTCAGGGTCGGCATCAAGCCCGGGCGCCGGCCTGCGCGCCCGGCTCGGCGCCACCCGCGGCGGCTCTCCCGGCATCTTCGGGTACACCGGCGGCCAGGGCGCGTCGACCAGCCCGTTGGCGCGGTCGCGCTCGTGGAGGGCGAGCAGCGGCTCGAGCGACGCCGGCTCCGCCTCCATCGCCTCCCACGGGTCGCCGGCGGCGGCGACGCGCTCGGGCACGGTGGCGATGGTGAGCGCGTCGGGGTCGACGGCGTCGAGCTCCTCCCAGGCGAAGGGCGTGGAGACCTGCGCGCCCGGCCGGGCGCGCACCGACCAGGCGCCGAAGATCGTCTTGTGGGGCGCGTTCTGGTTGAAGTCGACGAAGACCCGGCGGCCGCGCTCCTCCTTCCACCACGCCGCGGTGATCAGGTCGGGATGGCGCCGCTCGAGCTCGCGGGCGACCGCGACCGCCGCCGAGCGCACCTCGTAGCTCGTCCAGCGCGGCTGCAGGCGGATGTACACGTGGATGCCGCGGTTGCCGGTGGTCTTGGGCATGCCCCGCACCCCCAGCTCCTCGAGCAGCTCCCTGACCCGGTGCGCCGCCTCGCGCACCATCGGGAAGGTGATGCCGGGGGTGGGGTCGAGGTCGATGCGGAGCTCGTCGGCGTGCTCGGGGTCGGCGGCGTGCGACGGCCAGACGTGGAAGCCGAGGCAGGCGAGGTTGACCGCCCAGACCACGTGGGCGAGGTCGGCGACGACCAGGGCACGCGAGGTGGTGCCGTTGGGGGTGCTGACGATCGTCGTCTCCAGCCAGTCCGGCGCGGTGTCGGGGACGCGCTTCTGGAAGAACGACGGCCCCCCGGCGCCGTTGGGGAAGCGCTGGAGCAGCACCGGGCGGCCGCCCATGGCGCGGAGCAGGGGCGCCTCCACCGCCTGGTAATAGGCGACCAGGTCGAGCTTGGTGTCGCCGCGCTCGGCGAACATGACCTTGCCGGGGCTGGTGATCGGGACCTCGCGCCCCGCCACCTCGACCAGCGTCACCTCGTCGGCCATCAGCGCCGACCTTAGCGCGTCGGCGGCGGAATGGTCGGACTGCACCCGTCCCGGGTGACGTCCGCCCGGACGGACGGCCCCGCGGTGGGGTTAAACAACACCCTGAAGATGTGCGTCGCCAACCCTGAATCTGATCTCGTCAATCGTCCGAGCCCAGGGTATGCTGCGCGAGGCGGCAGCGAGGAGCGTCCGGGACGCCGGGACGGAGGCCAAGCAGTGGGACAGCGCCTGACCGAGGCCCCCGTGACCATCCTCGCCACCGACGTCGAGGGGTCGACGGCCCTGCATTCCGCCCGGGGCGATCCTGCGGCGCAGGCGATCCTCTCGGTCTGCGACCGCCTGGTCCGCGAGCGCATTCGCGAGCAGCGCGGTCGCCCCGTCAGCACGCTGGGGGACGGGCTGACCGCGGCGTTCGGCTCACCGCACCGCGCCCTCGACTGTGCCCTGGCGATCCAGGCCGACCTCGAGGAGCACGCCCGGCGCAGCCCCGACGAGCGGGTGCGACTGCGCATCGGACTGCACACCGGGGTGATCGGCAGACCCGCCATCGACCTGAGCGGGGTCACGGTGAGCGCCGCGCTGCGCATCTGCGGGCGCGCCGAGGCGGGCCAGGTCCTCGTCTCCGAGGTGGTCCGCCAGCTCTGCGCCGGCCACGGCGAGGCGAGCTTCGAAGACCGCGGCCGGGTCACCCTCCGCGGTCTGCCCGACCGCTGGCGGCTCTACCGCGCCACCTCCGGCGCCGGCCGCCGCGGGGTGTCCCCGGGGGAGCGCACCCCCTTCGTCGGGCGCCGGGACGAGCGCGCCGAGCTCCTCACCCTCGCCGACCGGGCCCGCGCCGGGCACGGGGCCATCGTGCTCCTCGGAGGCGAGGCCGGGGTCGGCAAGACCCGGCTGGTCGACGAGGTGGTGGCCGCCGGGCTCGACCGGGGGCTCGTCGCCCACACCGGCCACTGCTACGAGGCCCGCGGCGACCTCCCCTACATGCCCTGGGTGGAGATCATCGAGGCGGCAGCCCGGCGAGTGCGTCCGGCGGCACTGCTCGAGACCTTCGGCGACGCCGCCCCCGAGCTCGCCCGGGTGGTGCCCGAGCTGCGCCGGCTCGCCCCCCGGATCCCCGCCCCGCTGCCGCTGCCCCCCGACCAGCAGCGCCGCTACACCTTCGCCACCATCGGCGCCCACGTCGTCCGGGTGGCCCGCCGCAGGCCCCAGCTCTACGTCCTCGAGGACCTCCACTGGGCCGACGAGTCGACCCTGCTCTTCCTCGAGCACCTCGCCGGCCTGATCCCCGACATCCCCCTGCTGGTGATCGGCACCTTCCGCGACGCCCGGGGCGACGTCCCCGCCGCGCTGGCGCGGACGCTCGCCGCGCTCGACGCCGCCGGGGCGGTGCCGATGACGCTGCGCCGCCACAGCGACGCCGAGGTCGCGAAGATCCTCGGGGCGCTCTGCGGGCACGCCCCGCCCCCGGAGGTGGCCGCCACCATCCACGCCGAGACCGACGGCAACGCCTTCTTCGTCGAGGAGGTCTACCGCCACTTCTCAGGGATCGGGCGGCTGCTCGACGGCAGCGGGCGCTTCCGCACCGACCTGCGCATCGGCGAGCTCGACGTCCCCGACAACGTGCGCCTGGTCATCGCCCAGCGCCTCGATCGCCTCGAGCGCGAGACCCGCCGGATGCTCGGCGCCGCCGCGGTCGTCGGCCGCCGCTTCGACCCCGGCCTGGTCGCGGAGATGACCGGCCTGCCCGCGGAGGAGATCGAGGACGCCGCCGGCGACGCCGAGCTCGCCGGGCTGATCGAGCCCGACCCCGACGGCGCCGACCTCTGGTTCTGCCACGAGCTCGCCCGCCAGGCGCTGCTCAGCGGGCTCTCCGCCCCGCGCCGGCAGCGCCACCACCTGCGCGCCGCCCGCGCGCTGGAGGCGCGCCATGCCGCCGAGCCGGCGCTGGGCGCCGCCGAGATCGCCCGCCACCTCGTCGCCGCGGGGACCCAGGCCGACCCGGGCACCACCGCCACCTACCTCGAGCTCGCCGGCGACCGCGCCCTCGAGGCGACCGCCTACGAGGACGCGCTCCGCCACCTCACCCAGGCGCTCGGGGTGCTCCCCGCCGGCGACGCGCGGCGCCGCGCCGGACTGCTGCTCAAGGTGGGCCTGGCGCAGCGCAGCCTGAGCCGGTGGGACGACACCGTCGCGACCTGGCGCGAGGCGCTCCCCATCCTCGAGGAGCTGGGTGACGTGGAGGCGGTCGGCCGGCTCTGCTACGAGCTCAGCTACCAGCTGGGCTGGGCCTTCCGCGTCCCCGAGTCGCTCGCCGTCGCCGAGCGCGGGCTCGCCGCGCCGGGGCTGACCGGCGCCCACCGTGCGCGCATGCTCGCCGTCGCCGCCGCGGCGCTCACGATGTCGAACCGCCTCGACGAGGCGCTGCCCCGGCTCGAGGAGGCGCGGTGCGCCGCCGCCGGGCACCCGGACGACGCCGCGCTCGCCGGCGAGGTCGGCTTCGTCGAGCTCTTCCACCGCTACTCGACGATGCGGCTCGGCCTGGTGTGGGAGCCCGGACGGCGTGCGGAGGCGACGCTGCGCGCGGCCGGGGCGGCCTGGCATCTCGCCGGGGTGCTCGCCTTCCTCGACGTCGCCGCCGTCTTCGAGGGCCGCTTCGACGTCGCCGCGGAGATCGAGGGTGAGCTCCATCCCCTCGCCGCCCGGCTCGGCCACCAGGGCGCCGCGGCGGTGACGCGGCGCAACGAGTTCCCGCGGGCGGCGGCGATGCACGCCGACCTCGCCGCCCTGGAGCGGATCAGCGCCATCCAGACCGAGGCGGCGCGGGCGATGGGACCCGGGTGGGTCGCCTACGCGCACACCCTGCGCGCGGTCGTCGACCTCTGGCGCGGCGACTGGGAGAGCGCCTGCACCCACGCCCGCGAGGGCACCTCGCACGCTGTGTCGCCGTCCTGGTTCGGTGCCCACCACGGCGTCCACACCATGGTGCTCGCCGTCTGCGGGCGCGGCGAGGAGGCCCTCACCGTCCTCGACTCGGTGCGCGACCACCTTCCGGTCCCGGGTGGCCAGAACAGCATCGGCCCCTGGATGCTCGCCGTCTTCGCCGCCGAGGCGGCCGGCCTCGCCGGCGCCGCGGGCCACGCGCGCATGCTCCACCCGCTGGTGGTCGAGGCGCTGGCGACCGGCACGGTGATGCGCCAGCTCGACGGCCGGCTGATCGAGACCGCGGCGGGGATGGTCGCCGCGGCCGCGGGGCTCGAGGACGACGCGCAGGCGCACTTCGAGGCCGCGCTGCGCCAGGCGGACGAGCTGCCCCACCTGATGGAGCGGCCCCACGTGCGCCACGCCTACGGGCGCTTCCTGCTCGAGCGGGGCGACCGCGAGCGCGCCGTCGCGCTGCTCGCCGACGCCGCCGCCGGATACGCGGCGATCGGCATGCCCCGACACCAGGAGAGGGCGCGAGCGCTGCTCGCGGGAGAGGAGGTGGGTGGTGGTCGATCCCTTCGCTGACACGGAGATCCACGAGGAGGTGGTCGAGGTCGGTGCGGCGCCGGTCGAGCTGCCGATCCGCTACGAGCGGGCCGACGTCTTCATGGCGCTGCACACCGTGCGCTACCAGAGCGCGCTGCGGCTGGTGCCCGAGGCGCTGCGCCCGGTCCGGCTCGGCGGCGACCGGGCGGTGCTGGCGATCTCTGCGCTGCGCTATCGCGAGTGCACCCTCGGCCAGTACGGCGAGGTGATGATCGGCGTCGCCTGCACCACCGGGGCGGCGCCACCGGGGCTGCTGACGGTGGCGCTGCAGTCGGCGCTCCCCGGCTTCGGCTACTACATCGTCCACCTGCCGGTCACCTCCGAGCGCGCCCGCGAGGTGGGCCGCGACATCTGGGGGCTGCCCAAGTTCGTGGCGGCGATGGACTTCACCCACACCGACGAGGATCAGTCGGTGCGGCTCGCGGAGTCCGGGGAGGAGATCCTCTCGCTGCGCGTCCGCCGCCGCGGCGCCGCGGTGCGCGACCGGCGTCCCTGGGTGATCTACTCGACCCGGGGGACTCGGCTGCTCCGCACCACCATCCTCACCCGGACCGAGTACCAGGTGAGCCCCGGCGGCGGCGGCGCGACCCTGCTGCTCGGCGACCACCCCATCGCCACCGAGCTCCGCCGGCTCTGCATCTCCCCCACCGCCCTGCTCTCGCTGAGCTACCGCAGCTTCCACAGCCTGCTGCCCCGCGGACGGGTGATCGGCGAGGTCGAGGCGCTCCCCCCGCGGGTCGCGGACGAGAGCGAGCTCGTCGGCGTCCCCGTCCCCCGAGGGGTCGCAGTCCGGTGAGCCGGCTGCCCGCCGAGGGGCCGGTCACCATCCTCTTCGCCCGGGTCGCGACCGCCGCGCCGGTCCCCGAGGAGGAGCTGCGCGGCTGCGAGCGGGAGCTGCGCGAGCGCATCGCCGCGCACGGCGGCCGCGCCGTCAAGTCGCTCGGCGACGGGGTGCTCGCGGTCTTCGCCTCGCCGCGGCGCGGGGTCGAGTGCGGGCTCTCGATGCCGGCCGCGGTCGCCGCCCGCGGGCTGAAGGTACGCATCGGCGTGCACACCGGCGAGGCGACGCTCGCCGGCGGCGACGTGCTCGGCGGCGCGGTCAACGCCGCGGCCCGGATCTGCGGGCGCGCCGCCGCCGGCGAGGTCCTGGTCTCGGACGTGGTCCGGCAGCTCTGCGGCCACCGGGTGTGCCCGGTGTTCGAGGAGCGCGGGCGGCTGACCCTGCGGGGCTTTCCCGGCCGCTGGCGGCTGCATCGCGCCGGCGCGCCACCCACCGCGCCCTGGCGCGACGGCCGCTCCGCCACCGCCTTCGTCGGCCGGGAGGCTGAGCGCGCCGAGCTGCGGACGCTGCTGCAGCGCGCCGCCGACGGTCGGGGCGGCGTCGCAGTCCTCGGCGGCGAGGCCGGGGTGGGCAAGTCCCGTCTCTGCCAGGCTGTGATCGCCGAGGCCCGCGAGCGCGGCTTCGCCACCCACGTCGGAGGCTGCGACGAGACCGCCCACGACCGGCCGTACCACCCCTGGGTCGAGATGGTCGAGACCGCGGCGCGCACTCTCCCGCGGCGGCGCTTCCTCGAGGGGGCGGGCGACGACGCGGGGGCGCTGGCACGGCTCGCCCCCGGGGTGCGCCGCCTGCTCCCCGAGGTGCCCGCGCCGGAGGACGTGCCCGACGCCACCCGGCGCGACCTCACCTTCGACAGCCTCTGCGACCTCCTGACCCGGATGGCCGGGCGGCGGCCGCAGCTGCTCGTCGTCGAGGACCTGCACTGGGCCGACCAGCCCACGCTGCTGCTGCTGCGACACCTGGCGGAGCGCACCGCGGCCGCCCGCGTCCTCATCGTCGGCACCTACCGCCACACCGGCGCGGCCCTGCCGGCGGCGCTCACCGACACCCTGGCGACGCTGATCCGGCGGCGCCAGACCACCACCCTGACGCTGCGGCCGATGGGATGTGCCGAGGTGGGGTCGATGCTCACCGCGCTCTGCGGCCACGCCCCGCCGGCGGCGGTGAGCGCGGCGATCCACGAGCAGACCGACGGCAACCCGCTCTTCGTCGAGGAGGTGGTGCGCCACCTCGCCGGCTCCGGCGGCCTCCTCGACGCCGGCGGGCGCTTCATCGAGACCGCGCAGCTCGACCGCCTCGAGGTCCCCGACAACGTCCGCCAGGTCACCTCACGCCGGCTGCGGCGGCTGGCGACGCCGACCCGGCGCATGCTCGGCGCCGCCGCGGTGCTCGGCCGCCGCTTCGGCTACGAGCCGCTCGCCGCGGTCTGCGACCTCGACGAGGACGCGCTCCTCGACGCCGTCGACGACGCCGAGCACGCCGGCGTCATCCGCGCCGACGAGTCGTCGCCCTCCGCATTCCGGTTCAGCCACGAGCTGCTCCGCCAGACCCTGCTGTCGAGCCTGTCGAGCGATCGCCGGCGCCTGCTCCACGCCCGCGCCGCCGCCGCCCTGGAGCAGCTCTGCGCCGGCGACCTCGATGGCCACGCCGGCGAGATCGCCCGCCACCTGGTGCGCGCCGGCCCCGGCGCCGACCCGAAGAGGATCGCGCGTCACCTCACCACCGCGGGCGACCGCGCCCGCGAGGTCACCGGCGACGAGGAGGCGGTGCGCCACTACCGCGATGCCCTCGCCATCCTCCCCGACGGGGAGCTGCGCCAGCGCGCGCCGCTGCTCGTCCGGCTCGGCGAGGCGCTGCGCAGCCTGCGCCGGTGGGACGAGCAGATCGACGCCTGGAACCGGGCGGTGGACGCCCTGGCGTCGCTCGGCGACGTCGAGGGGCTCGCCGACCTGTGCTTCTGGTTCGCCTACCAGCACTCGGTGATGTCGCGCTACGCGGAGATGACCGCGCTGCTCGAGCGCGGGCTCGCCGCCCTGCCCGAGGGCGAGGTGCACCGGCGCGCCCGGCTGCGCGGCATGCTCGGCTTCGGCCTCAGCGACATGGGACGCGACGCCGAGGCGCTGCCCCACGTCCGCGAGGCGCTCCGCCTCGCCCGGCTCGACGGTGACACCGCCCTGATCGGCGAGGTCACCGCCGCCGAGGTCAAGTACCACTTCACCTCGATGCGCCTGCCCGAGTCCGCCGCCGCGGGCGAGCGCGCCGTCGCCGGTCTCCGCGATCCCGCCTCGCTGCTGCCGCTCGCCCAGATGCTGGGGATGACCGCCTCGGCGTGCGCGGGGATGGGCCGCTTCGACGACTGCGACGCCCTGCACGCCGAGGTGGGGCCGCTGCTCCCCCGCGCCGGCGACTGGGCCGTCGCGGCGATGGTGCGCCGTGACCGGTTCGTGCTCAGCGCGGCGCGCCGCGGCGAGCTCGACCTGCTCGACGGCATCCTCGACGCCGGGCAGCCGGGGTCGCCCGCGGGCGGCGCTGCGCCGCTGCAGAGGGCACTGCTGCGCCACTGGCGCGGCGACTGGCGGGGCGCATGCGAGCTCGTCGAGGCGGCGGCGCGGCGGTCGGTACCGGGGTGGTGGTCGGGCATCCACCAGGGCTTCCTGCTCCTGCTCCGCGCCCATCTCGGCGAGCGCCGGGCGGCCGTGTCGCTGCTGGCCGGGCTCGAGGACGCCCTCCCCCGCCCCGGCGCGGTGAGCACCTACGGCGCCTGGCAGCTCGCCATCCTCGCCGCGGAGTCGGCGGCGCTGCTCGGCGACGGCGCCCGGGCGCGGCGGCTGCACCCGCTGGTCGTCGAGGCGCTGCGCGGCGGCACGGTGCTGCGCGCCTACGACGCGCGGCTGC
>DATARS010000074.1:0-3608 GCA_036269455.1 Candidatus Dormiibacterota bacterium
ATCCCACGCTCGCCGGCGAGCTGTATGCGATGGCACTCGAGCAGGCGCGCTAGCGAGGCTGCAGAGCATCCAGCAGAAGGAGTGGCACGTGAAAGACAAGATCAGGAATACGTTCGCGCAACGCATTCCGGGGATCGCGCCAGCCGTGAAAGGCAGGCAGCGCAGCACGGGCGGCACGCCCGAGCTCCCGAGCAGCGCAACTGTCAGCCCCGGTGTGAACGCAATCCTTCAGGTGGAAGAGGCCAATCGCCAGGGGCGTGATCGTCAGCACGTCGCCGAGGTTCAGGAGCAGCAGCGCAGATTCCGGGAGGAGGACGCCAGCCTGGCCGATCAGGACCTCATGTCGACGCCGCCGCAGCGGTTCGAGGACGACGACGACGACAACAGCCCGCACGGTGGTGGCGGCGGTCAACAGAGCGTCGCTGCGAACTGAGCAGGCGTCAGCCGAGCTGCGCAGGTTCCCCTTCGCGCCCGAGCCGGCGCCTCGTCTCCTCGACGTCCAGCCGCATCTGGGCGCTCAACGCCTCCGGGGTGGTGAAGCGCATGTCGTCGCGCAGGCGGGCGATGAACGCCACCCGCACCTGCTGGTGGTAGATGTCGCGTGAGAAGTCGAGCAGGTGGGGCTCGACGGTGAGCTTGGTGCCGCCGAAGGTGGGCCGGTAGCCGACGTAGGTCGCGGCCTGGTGCCACTCGCCGCCCACCCGCACCCAGGTGGCGTAGATGCCGCGCGGGGGCAGGCACTTGCCCGGGGTGATCGCGAGGTTGGCGGTGGGGAAGCCGAGCCCGGTGCCGATGTTCTCGCCGTGCTCGACCCGTGAGTCCACGAAGTACGCATGTCCCAGAACCCGATTCGCGCTCTCGAGATCGCCCTCGGCCAGCGCGGTGCGCACCAGCGAGGAGCTGAACACCTCCTCCCCCTCGCGCTGGGCGCCGACCACCTCGACGTCGAAGCCGCGGGTGTCGCCCCAGGAGCGCAGGAAGGGGATGTCGCCGGCGCGGCGGTGGCCGAGGGCGAAGTCGTGGCCGATCACCATGCGGCGAAGGTTGAACCCCTGGGTCAGGCGCTCGAGGAACTGGTCGGCGGTCCAGCGGCTGAGCTCGCGGGTGAACTCCAGGACCACCATGCGGTCGAGGCCGGCGGCCTCGAGCAGCGCCGCCTTCTCGTCGAGGGTGGTGAGCCGGGGCGGGCAGTGGTCGGGGTCGAGGACGCAGCGCGGGTGGGGGTCGAAGGTGACCAGGACGGACTCGCCGCCGTGCTCACGGGCCGCCGCGACCATCCGGTCGACGAGCATTCGATGGCCGCGGTGGACGCCATCGAAGTTCCCGATGCTCAGGGCGGCGAGAGGGTCGCCCTCGCTCGCGCTCTCCGGCAGCCCGAACTCCGTCCTCACCTCAGCACCCGGCGAGCACCTTGGTGGGCCGGTAGAGGTTGCCCTGGAGCTCGCCGACGGCGAGCAGGTCGCCGTGGGCGCTGTGCGCCCGGCAGGCTCCCCGCGGCCGGGGCTCGGGGAGCCGGGGCACCCACACCGCCTGGCCGCGCTGCACCTGGAGCGCCTGTGCCGGGCCGAGGTCGACGCGGGGGAGGAAGCTCACGGCGACGTCGAGCGGCCGCAGCGCGGCGCCGGGGTCGTCCATCTCCTTCAGCTCCTCGACGGTCACCGAGTCGGCGGTGGTGAGCGGCCCGTAGGCGGTGCGCTCGAGCCAGGCGAGCAGCCCGCCGGTGCCGAGCGCGTCGCCGAGGTCGGAGGCGAGCACGCGCATGTAGGTGCCCTTGCCGCAGAGCACGTCGATCTCCGCCTCGGCGACCGCGCCGGGCCGGAAGTCGAGCAGGCGGATCTCGAGGATGGTGACCGGTCGCGGCTGGCGCTCGACCTCGACCCCCTGGCGGGCGAGCTCGTAGAGGTGGCGTCCCTCGTGGCGGACCGCCGAGTGCATCGGCGGCACCTGCTCGATGTCCCCGACGAACCGCGCGAGCGCGAGCCGCACCGCGCCGGCGTCGACGCCGCTCGCATCGCCGCTGGTGCCGACCTCGCCCTCGAGGTCCATGGTGGTGCTGCGCTCGCCGAGCCGGACGACGCAGTGGTACCGCTTGGGCTGCTGGTGGAGGTAGTCGACCAGCCGGGTCGCCTGGCCGACGCAGATCGGCAGCAGCCCGGTGGCCGCGGGATCGAGGGTGCCGGCGTGGCCCACCCGACGCTCGCCGAGGAGGCGGCGCACCTCGCGCACCGCCTGGAAGGAGGTCACCCCCTGGCCCTTGTTGAGGGGCAGGATGCCGTGGTGGCGGGCGGGAGGCCGTCCTCGCCGGGTGGGGGCGGCGACGGCGGTCTCGCTCACGCCGCCCGCAGCCGTTCACGGGCGACCTGGAGAACACGCTCCTGGGCCAGCGCCAGCGGCAGGTGCACCTCGGCGCCCGCGGCGCGGCGGTGGCCGCCCCCGCCGAAGGGGATGCAGATGTCGGTCGCGTCGGCGTCGCCGCGGGTGCGCACGCTGATCTTGGTGAGGTCCGGCTGCAGCTCCTTGAAGAGCACGGCGACGTTCATGGTGTCGACGGTCTGGAGCACGTCGATCACGCCGTCGGTCTCCTGCCAGGCGGCGCCCGCCTGCTCGAGCATGCTGCGGGTCACCTCCGACCAGACCAGCCGGCCCTCGAGCTCGCTGCGCATCACGCTGACGGCGAGGGCCTCGAGGCGCAGGGTGCTGGCGGAGCGCGACTTGTAGCTCTTCAGCGCGATCCACGCCGGGTCGGCGCCGAGGTGCACCAGGTCGGCGCCGAGGCGCAGCGCCTCCTCGGTGGTGTTCTCGTGGCGGAAGCCGCCGGTGTCGGTGAGCAGCGCCGCGTAGAGGTTGGTCGCCGCCTCCGGCGGGATCGGCAGGTCCAGCGCGCGGAGCAGCCGGAAGACGACCTGGCCGGTGGCGCTGGCGTCGGCCTGGATGAGGTTCACCGACCCGTAGGCGGTGTTGCTCACGTGGTGGTCGATGTTCACCACCGGATGGACGCCGGACTCGAGCAGGGTGCGCTTCTCGCCGAAGCGGCCGGTGGTGGCGCAGTCGAAGGTGAAGATGGCGTCGATCCGCGCCGGCTCGACCTCCAGGGTGTCGAAGCCCGGGAGGTAGTCGAGGGTGAAGGGCACCGGGTCGGGCACCACCGGATGCGGCGCCTTGCCCACGGCGCGGAGCGCCGCGGCGAAGGCGAGCGCCGAGCCGAGGCTGTCGGCATCGGCGTCCTTGTGGGCCATGCAGACGATGTCGTGGCTGCTGTCGATGATCCTGCGGATCTCGTCCGTGAGGTCGGACAGCGCAGGCCATGCGACCGCGGGGGTGGCCGTCATGCCGGTGTCTCCTGCGGAATGCGCCGGCGCCGGGAGCGGCGCCGCGGGGGTCGGGGTGGATCTGGGTGTCGGCGCCTTCTCGTCCATCTCGCGCAGCATCGAGCTCACCCGCACGGCGTAGGCGATCGACTCGTCGAGGACGAAGTGCAGCCGGGGGATGTTCTTGAGGTTCTCGAGCCGGTCGCCGAGCGTCGAACGGAGGAAGCCCTCGGCGTGGCGCAGCCCGGCGAGCACCGCCTCGCGCTCGGCGTCGGTGCCGAGCGCGCTGACCTTCACCAC
>DATARS010000075.1:0-9284 GCA_036269455.1 Candidatus Dormiibacterota bacterium
CTCCTGGGGCGCGCTGCTCGGCACCGAGCGGCTGCGGGCGCGCGCCTTCCCCTTCGGTGCCGGGGTGCCCGGGCAGACCCTGCGGGCGGCGCACTGGATGGTGCAGATGCGCCCCACCGTCTTCTACGGGACGCCCTCGTACGCCCTCCACCTCGCCGAGGTCGCCGCCGGCGCGGGCATCGACGCCCATGACCTCGGCCTGCGCCTGCTCTTCTTCTCCGGCGAGCCCGGGGCCTCGATCCCGTCGATCCGCCGCCGCCTCGAGCAGGCATACGGCGCCGCCGTCTTCGACACCGGGAGCATGGCGGAGATGACCCCGTGGATGACCCCCGGGGAGACGACCGCGCATGCCGGGATGCTCTGCTGGCAGGACATCGTCTACACCGAGATCGCCGACCCGCGCAGCTTCGCGCGGGTGCCGTACGGCGGCGAGGGCACGCCGCTGTACACCCACCTCGAGCGGACCAGCCAGCCGATGATCCGCATGCTCAGCAACGACCTCTCCCGCTGGGAGAGCGGTCCCAGTCCCTGCGGGCGGACCTATCCCATCCTTCCCCGCGGGGTGTACGGGCGCATCGACGACATGCTCGTGATCCGCGGCGAGAACGTCTTCCCCAGCGCCGTCGACGAGGTCCTCAACCGGCTGCCGCACTACGGCGGCGAGCACCGGGTGGTGGTGACCCGCGAGCGGACGATGGACGAGCTGACCGTGCGCATGGAGTACGACGCCGCGCTGGCGGGCCTCGGCGCCGCGTCGATCGAGGGGGTGCGCGGCCGCGCCGAGACCGAGCTCCGCACCGTGCTCGGCGTCGGCGCCCGGGTCGAGATGCTGGCACCGGGCAGCCTCGAGCGCACCGAGTTCAAGGCCCGCCGCGTGATCGACAGCCGCGACGTTCTGAGGGAGGTGACCAGCCCTTGATCATCGCCGACGGCATCGCCGACCAGCTCGCCCTCTGGGAGCGCGAGGAGCTCGACAGCTTCCTCCGCCGCACCCCCGAGGACCGCGACGAGTACAGCACCAGCGCGGGGCTGCCGCTGCAGCGCGTCTACACCCCGCTCGACACCGCGGCGACGACCTGGGAGGACGTCGGGCTGCCCGGCCGCTATCCCTTCACCCGCGGGCCGTACCCGACGATGTATCGGGGGCGGCGCTGGACGATGCGGCAGATCGCCGGCTACGGCGCCGGCGCCGACACCAACCGGCGGCTGCGCTACCTCATCGCCCAGGGACAGACCGGCATCAGCGTCGACTTCGACATGCCCACGCTGATGGGCTACGACTCCGACGACCCCATGAGCCTCGGCGAGGTGGGCCGCGAGGGCGTCGCCGTCGACGTCATCGACGACATGGAGGCGCTCTTCGAGGGCATCGACCTCGAGCAGATCAGCGTCTCGATGACCATCAACCCGACCGCCTGGATCCTGCTGGCGATGTACGTCGCCGTCGCGCAGGACCGCGGCTGCGACCTGAACCGGCTCTCGGGCACCATCCAGAACGACATCCTCAAGGAGTACATCGCCCAGAAGGAGTGGTGCTTCCCGATCCGGCCGAGCATGCGCATCGTCCGCGACACCATCACCTGGTGCGCGCGCAACATGGCCCGGTACAACCCGGTGAACATCAGCGGGTATCACATCTCCGAGGCCGGCGGCAGCTCGCTGCACGAGGCCGCATTCACCATGGCGGTGACCCGCGCCTACGTGCGCGAGGTGGTCGCATCGGGGATGCCGGTCGACGAGTTCGCGCCCCGGCTCAGCTTCTTCTTCATCGCCCAGGCGGACTTCTTCGAGCAGATCGCCAAGTTCCGGGCGCTGCGCCGCGTCTACGCGCGGATGATGCGCAACGAGTTCGGCGCCACCCGGGCGGAGTCGATGCGGCTGCGCTTCCACTGCCAGACCGCGGCGATCACGCTGACCCGCACCCAGCCGTACAACAACGTGGCACGCACCGCGCTGCAGGCGCTCTGCGCGGTCCTCGGCGGCGCCCAGTCGCTCCACACCAACGGGCTCGACGAGGCGATCGCCATCCCCAGCGAGTTCGCCATGAAGCTGGCACTGCGCACCCAGCAGATCATCGCCGAGGAGACCAACGTCACCAGCGTCGCCGACCCCCTCGGCGGATCCTGGTTCGTCGAGTCGCTGACCAACGACTTCGAGCAGGCGATCTGGGAGATCCTCGACCGGGTCGAGGCGATGGGGGGCACGGTCCGCGCCATCGAGGAGAGCTGGTTCCAGCAGGAGATGGCCGAGCACGCCTACCAGGTGGCGCGCCGCCAGGACACCGGCGAGCGCGTCGTCGTCGGGGTCAACAGGTACGTCGACGAGGACGAGGACGGCGGCGGCCCGGTGCCGGTGCACCGCGTCGACCCCGACACCGAGCGCCGCCAGGTCGAGCACCTGCGCGCGGTGCGCGCCGGCCGCGACCAGGCCGCGGTGGAGCACGCGCTGCACGAGCTGCAGCGCGTCGCCGGCGATCACGACGCCAACCTGATGCCGGCGACCATCGCCGCGGTGCGGGCGCGGGCCAGCGGCGGGGAGGTCGTCCGCGCGCTGCGCGCCGTCTTCGGCAGCTACACCGAGACCGCGGTCTTCTAGCCGTGGGCAGCGTCGCCGAGCTGCTCGCCGCCGAGCTCGTGCGCCGCGGGGTGACCCGCGTCTTCGGGCTCTGCGGCGGTCACATCCAGCCGGTCTGGGACGCGCTGGCGCGGCTGGGCGTCGAGGTCGTCGACGTCCGCCACGAGTGCTCGGCGGTGTACATGGCGCAGGCGCAGGCCGACCTCGGCGGCGGCGCCGGCGTCGTCCTGGTCACCGCCGGGCCCGGCCTCACCAACACCGTCACCGCACTCGCCAACGCCCACCTGGCGCGCTCGCCGGTGGTGCTCGTGGCCGGCCGCGCGCCCCGCCCCCAGACCGGGATGGGCGCGCTCCAGGACATCCCCCAGGCGGCGCTCGTCGCCCCGGTCTGCCGCCGGGTGGAGACGGTGCTCGACCGCCGCCACCTGCTCGCCCGGGTCGACGCGGTCTGGAGCGCCGCGCTCGGCGAGGACGGGCCGCAGGGGCCGGCGTGCCTCGAGCTGCCCACCGACCTGCTCGAGGAGCCCGCCACCGGGCTCGAGGCCGGGCTCGAGCGTCCCCGGATGACGGCGCGCGCCACGCTCCACCCCGACCCCCGGTCGGTCGAGGCCGCGGTGCGCCTGCTCGGCGAGGGGCGCCGCACCCTGGTGATCACCGGGCGTGGGGCCCGCGACGACCCCCGCGCGGTCGAGGCCTTCCTCGAGGCGACCGGGGCGGGGCACATCGACACCGCCGAGAGCCGCGGGGTGGTGCCGTGGGACCATCCCGCACAGCTCACCGCGGTGCGCTCGACGGCGATGGCCGAGGCCGAGCTGGTGGTCACCCTGGGGCGGCGCCTCGACTTCCAGCTGGGCTACGGCTCCGACGCGGTGTTCGAGGCGGCCCCGGCCTGGCTGCGGGTCGGGCGCAGCGCCGACGAGCTCGCCGGCAACCGGCGCGGCGAGGTGACCGTCCAGGCCGACTGCGGTCCGGCGCTCTGGGCGATGCTCGAGGCGGGCCTCGCCGGCGGGCCGGCGGACTCCGGCTGGCGCGATCGCCTCCACCACGCCAGCGAGGAGCGCATCGCGACCGCCCGCGCCCGGGCGCCGGGCCTGCGCACCGGCGAGGGCGGCATCCACCCGCTGACCCTGCTCGCCGCGGTCGAGGAGCTCGTCGACGGCGACACCGTGGTGGTCGCCGACGGCGGCGACATCCTCTCCTTCGCCCGCTCGACGCTGCGCGCCGAGAGCTGGCTCGACCCCGGCGCGCTCGGCTGCCTCGGCGTCGGCGTGCCCTTCGCGGTGTCGGCGGCGCTCACCCTGCCCGGCCGCCGGGTGATCGCGGTGGTCGGCGACGGCGCCGCCGGCTTCAGCGTGATGGAGCTCGACACCGCGGTGCGCCGTGGCGCCCGCGTCCTGGTGGTCGTGGCGAACAACGCCGGCTGGAACATCGAGCGCCGGGACCAGATCGACCGCTTCGACGGCAACCTGGTCGGCGTCGAGCTGCCCGGCTGCCGCTACGACCTCATCGCGCGAGCGCTCGGCGCCCGCGGCGAGCGCGTCGAGGACGCCGCCGACCTTCCCGCCGCGCTGCGCCGCGGCCTGGAGAACGCCCCGGCGGTGGTCGACGTGCGGGTGAGCCGCGAGCCGGTCTCGCCGGACTCGCGCAGCGGTATGGCCGGGGTGCCCACCCTGCAGGCGCTGGGGCAGTGGGACCTTGCCGAGCGCCGTCGCGAGCACACCCCGCCGCAGGGTGGGGCTATCCCGCCCGGATAGTTCCGCTCCGCAGCTTTATCCGGCCCAACGGATGACGCCGGCCGGAGCGAGAGGCAAGATCGGCCCCTCTGCGTGGGAATGAGGGAGCAGGACATGAGCACCACGACGCCTCCGCTGCGCCGCATCAGGCCGCTGCTCCCGGGGCTCCCCGGCGATGAGCTCTACGAGATCGAGGACCCGCTCGACGGCGACAGCCTGCTCGCCCTGATGGAGAGGCGGCGCGTCGCCTTCTGGCAGGCGACCCCGGACACCGAGAAGTCGCACTACCAGGGCTACAGCAGCATCTCCCGCGCCCAGCTGCTCAACTCGCTCAAGCGTCAGTGCCACGCCGAGCTCGCCGCGGTGCACGCCCCCGAGCTGAGCTTCCGGGTCTGCCCCTGGCAGGACGTGAAGATGGACCTGGCCCGGCAGATGAACGAGGAGGCCCGGCACTTCAACATGATCAAGGGGCACCTCGAGGAGCTCGGGGGCGTCTGGGAGGACGACTACAGCCCCGACCTCCCCGAGTGGAACCAGCTCTTCTCGCTCTTCATGCTGCTCGACAACCGCTTCTTCCTCGACCCCGCCAAGGAGGTGGTGGCGCGGAGCACGGTGCTGAACTTCGGCATCGAGGGCTGGGACCACCTCTACGTGCAGCCGCTCTTCCTCGGGATCATCAGGAACGTCGACGAGACCGTCGCCGAGATCTACGAGGAGACGATCATGCCCGACGAGACCTTCCACTTCTCGATCGGGCAGCGGGTGCTGCGCAACCACTGCGACCGCCCCGACCTGCAGCGCATCGCCGTCGAGTACCTCGACAAGCAGCTGATCGCCCACCGCAAGGTGAACGCGGCCTTCCCCCGCTACCACCGCGAGCTGGGCTTCGACCACTAGGCGCGGACGCGTCGACGGCTGCGGGGACCCATGCTCCTGGAACGCGTTCTGCTGGCGAGCGACCTCGAGGAGCGCAGGCCGGTGCGGGTCAAATCGGGCGGCGCCGACGTGGTCTGCGTGCTGAGCGCGGGCACCGTCTACGCCTTCCGCAACAGCTGCCCGCACACCGGCTACAAGCTCCACCTCGCCAGGGTGCGCGGCTGCGAGGTGACCTGCTCCTCCCACCTTGCGCGGTTCGATCTCAACGACGGCCACCTGGTCTCGCCGCCGATGGAGGGGCAGGACATCCCCACCGGCCTGCTGGAGGTGTACCGGGTCATCGTCGACGGCGACCACATCTCCATCGAGGTGCCGGAGTAGGGTGCGGTCGCGCTGCCGCGTCCTGTTGATCCGGCACGGCGAGGCGGCGATGCCCGACGCGGAGGGCCGCATCCTCAACTACTCCGATGCGCCGCTCACCGAGCGCGGCCGCGAGCAGGCGCGCGGGGTCGCCGCCGCGCTCGACGGGGTGCGGGTCGACGCCGTCGTCGCCAGCGACCTCCACCGCGCCCGCGAGACCGCGGAGATCATCGCCGGCGGCCGCGCCCCGGTGCTCACCGAGCCGCGGCTGCGCGAGGTCGACCTCGGCGACTACGACGGCTGGACCTTCGCCCGGGTCGCCGGTGTCGACACGCGCTTCCTGCCCTGGCCCGGGGTCGCCTTCTACGGCCGGCTGGCGCGGCTCGGGTACCACGTCCCGGCCGACCTCGCCTTCCCCGGCGGCGAGTCGGCACGGACGATGCACGCCCGGCTCGCGCCCGGGCTCGCCGACCTCGCCGCCGCGCACCCCGGCGAGACGGTGGTGGCGGTGAGCCACGGGTGGGCGATCCAGGGGCTGATCTGCGAGGGGACCGGCTGCGACATCGCCCACTACTGGCGCTTCACCTACGCCAACTCGGTGCTCAGCGTGCTCGACGTCGACGCCTCGGGGCGCGGCGAGCTGCTGGTGCACAACGGCACCCTCGAGCTCGAGCGGCCCACCGGTGGGCGGCTCGCCCCCCGCGCCGCGGGCGGGCCGCCGAGCGAGGACCGCGAGGGCACCTGCCGGGTGGTGCTGCTCTGCCCCGGCGGGGACACCGCCACGCTCGCCGCCGAGCTGCGCGGCGTCGAGGTGGCGGCGGTGCGCGCCGCCCCCGGCGCGGCGGCCGCCGGGGTCGCCGGCGCGGTGGAGGCGGCGTGCGGCACCGCGCCGGTGGTCGACACCCGCCTCGGCGGCGACGGCGACGCCGCCCCCGCCTCGCTCGCCGGGATCGCCGCGGAGGCGCTGGGCTCGGCGGTGGTGATCGTCGCCGGCGAGCGGGCGACCACCCGGCTCGGGGCCCACATCACCGCCCTCGACGGCGACGGGCACTCCCGGATGCCGGCGCTCGCCGGCGGGCTCGGGCTCGCCGAGGTGGAGGCCGACGGGCGCGGGGTGCTCCACATCTGGAACGGCCGGATCCCACCGGCACATGTCCCCCCGGGATAACCGCGGGCCGCCGGATCTGTCGCCCGGGCCACTCGACGCCACCGGCGCGATGGCGTGTCATGCGAGCGCCGGCGAAATGAGCGGAGGCGAGGGCATGGCTGACGTCGTCGGGGTCCTGGGGCTGGGGAACATCGGCGGCGGCATGGCCCGCCGCCTCGTCGAGCTCGAGTACCAGGTGTGGGGCTACGACCCCGTGCCGGCGGCCGCCGACGGCGCTCGGGCGGCGGGGGTGCGGGTCACCGGCTCGGCGCGCGAGCTCGGCGCCGCGGTGCCGGTGGTCATCGCCAGCCTCCCCAACCCCGCCGCCGTCCTCGACGCCTGCCTCGGCGCCGGCGGGGTGCTCGACGCCATGGCGAGGGGCGCGACCCTGATCGAGACCAGCACCATCGACCCCCACACCATCCGCCACGTCGCCGCCGAGGCCGAGCGCCGCGGGTTGCACCTCCTCGACCTCGCGCTGAGCGGCGAGCCGCCCCAGGCGCTCCGCGGCGAGCTGGTGTTCATGGCCGGTGGCGACGAGGCGCTGCTCGACTCCCACCGCCCGCTGCTCGAGTCGCTCTCGCGGAAGATCCACCACTCCGGCGGGATCGGCACCGGCAAGACGGTGAAGCTGGTCAACAACCTGATGTCGCTCAGCAACATCGCCGCAGCCGCCGAGGCCTTCGTGCTCGGGGTCAAGTGCGGGATGGAGCCGCAGCGGCTCTTCGACATCCTCAGCACCTCCGGCGGGCGCTCGGCGCACTTCACCCACGACTGGCCGGGGGTGCTCGCCGGCGACTACCGGCCGGGCTTCAAGACCAGCCTGGCGGCGAAGGACCTGGGGCTGATCCTCGACCTCGCCGCCCAGGAGGACTACGCGGCGGTGATGGCGCCGGTGATCTGCGGCCTCTACCGCGAGGCGGTCGACGCGGGCAGCGGCGAGGAGCACTTCACCTCGCTGGTCAAGCTCTACGAGAGCCGCGCCGGTGTGTCGGTGCAGCCGGCGGAGGAAGCCGGTGCCCGCTGAACCGACCACCGTGGACAGCTGCCGTGTCGACCACCACCTGCTCGAGGCCGCGGTGGCACGGCTCTTCGAGCTGACCGGCTGCCCGCGCGCCGACGCCGCCGGGATCGCCGAGATCCTCGTGCTCTCCGACCTGCGCGGCCTCGACAGCCATGGGGTGCGCTTCGCCGCCCGCTACCTGCGCGGGCTGCGCCGCGGCCTGCTCAACTGTGCGCCGCGGATGGAGCTGGTGCGCCGCCGTGGCGCCACCGCGGTGCTGGACGCCGACAACGGGCTGGGCTTCGTCTCGGCGCGGGCGGCGATGACCACGGCGATGGAGCTCGCCGCCGAGCACGGCATCGGCGCCGTCGCGGTGCGCAACTCCAACCACTTCGGCATGGCCGCGTTCTACGCGATGCAGGCGCTCGAGCGCGGGATGATCGGCCACGCCACCACCGACGGCCCGCCCCACACGGTGATCTGGGGCGGGCGCGAGCCGATGGTGAGCAACGACCCGATCGCCTGGGCGTTCCCGACCCGGACCTCGCCGCCGATCGTCGTCGACACCGCGCTCACCGGGGTCAAGGAGAAGATCCGCATCGCCGCCGAGCGCGGCGATCCGATCCCCATTGGCTGGGGGATCGGGCCCGACGGTGCCGAGACCACCGACGCGGAGCTCGCGCTCCAGGGGGCGCTGCTCCCCATCGGCGGTCCCAAGGGGTCATCGCTCATCGTCGCCAACGAGATGCTCTGCGGCGCGCTGGCGGGCGCGCGCTTCTCCTTCGAGGTCTCCAGGGCGCTGGTGATGGGCGCCGACCACCACGACGAGTGGCGCTGCGGCCACTTCCTCGCCGCCATCGACATCGAGGCGTTCACCGAGCGCGAGACGTTCCTCGACCGCATCGAGGAGTTCTGCCGGACGATGCGCGAGGCCGCCCCGGCGCGGGGCGTCGACCGCGTCCACCTCCCCGGCGAGCACGCCTGGCTGGCGGCCGAGGCGGCCCGCCGCGACGGGGTGCGCATCGCCCGGGCGACGCTCGTGGAGCTCGAGGGCGCCGCCGCCGACCTCGGCGAGCCGATGTCCTTCACCCGCATGGGGCCGGCCTGACGCCGTGATCCGCCGCGCCGTCCACCGCCTCGGAGCGCTGGAGACGCTCGACACCGTCGCGGTGCGCCTCGGCGGAGTGGTGCACCGCGCCCTCGCCGGCGACGGGGTCAAGAACCTCGCCAGCGGCACCTGGCTCGGCCATCCCCTCCACCCGGTGCTCAGCGACCTCCCCATCGGCTGCTGGACCTGCGGTGCCGCGCTCGACATCGCCGGCGGCGACGCGGGACGGCGCGCCCCCGAGCTGCTCGCCGTCGCCGGGGCGGTGACCGCGGTGCCGGTGCTGCTCAGCGGCTTCGCCGACTGGTCCGACACCAACGACGCCGACCGGCGCATCGGCCTGGTCCACGCCGCCTCCGGGGTGGCGGCGCTGGCCCTCTACGTCACCTCCTTCGCCGCCCGCCTCGCCGGGGGACACGGGGCGGCCCGCGGCCTGCGGCTCGCCGGCTTCGGCGCCGCGGCCGCGGGCGGCTACCTCGGCGGCCA
>DATARS010000076.1:0-6656 GCA_036269455.1 Candidatus Dormiibacterota bacterium
GTCCGCGTCCTGACTAGCCGCCCAGGCCCAGGCCGCCGAGGCTGAGGCCGCCGCCGAGGCCGCCCAGGCCGCCGAGGCCGCCGAGGACGCCACCGAGGCTGCCGATCGGCAGGCTGCCGGCGAGACCGGTGAGGCCGCCGAGACCGCCGAGGCCGCCGATGCCGCCGCTGCCGCCCACGATCGGGAGGCTGCCGGTGAGGCCGCCGAGACCGGCGGTGGGCAGGCTGCCGGCGATGCCGCCGACCACGGGCAGCTGGCTCACGATCGGGAGCCCGTTGCTGCAGTCCGGCATCGACGGAGCGGTGTGCTTCGTCTTCTTCGTCTTCTTGGTCGCCTTGGCCGGGTGCTGCAGGATCGGCACGTTCGCGGCCAGTCCGCAGTTCAGCACGAACCCGGGCAGCCCGCCCACGGTCCCGACCACGGTGCCCACGGGGTCCATGCCCCCGCCGAGCCCGGGCAGGCTTCCGACGACGGGCAGCCCACCGCCCCCGGCGAGCCCGCCGACGATCGGCAGCGGGAGTCCCGCGGCATGGGTGGTGGTGACGACGGCGGTGCCGCCGGCTCCGACGACGGTGAACGCGGCGATGGCGATCGCGGTGCGGCGCATCTCTCTTCCTCTCCCCTGGGCGCGAACCCTTCACGGTGGTCCGCGCTCCTCCTGACGTTCGGGAGGTTCGGAACCCTGCGCGGCGCTACCGGTGCCGGGCCGGAGGAGGCGCCGGGGGCGGGGTCACCGAGGGCCGCAGGCCCTTCTGGGTGAAGCCCCAGTCGAGGAGCATCCGCATGTCGCTGTAGAGGTGCGGGGCCCCGAGGAGGACGCCGACCATGCGGTGGCCCTCGCGCATCGCCTCGGCGACCAGGCAGGGGCCGGCGTTGCCGGTGTAGCCGGGCTTGATCCCGATCGTCGGCGGGTAGAGCGAGAGCAGCCGGTTGAGGTTGTGCAGCTGGAAGGCGGGGTGGGTGGGGCCGGCGGGCAGCTGCCGGTCGGTTGTCGACACCAGCTGCCGGAACTGGGGGAACAGCTCGCTGGTCACGGTGGCGACGGCGGCGAGGTCGTAGGCGGAGGCGAGCTGGCCGGGATCGTCGAGCCCCACCGGGGTGGTGAAGTGGGAGTCGTGGAGCCCGAGCGCCGCCATCTGCGAGTTCATGGTGGCGACGAAGCGGTCCATGCCCACGGTGTCGACCGCCATCGCGGTGGCGGCGTCGTTGCCGCTGATCAGCAGCATGCCGGCGAGCAGTTCGCTGACCGCGTAGCTCTCGCCCGCCTTGATCCCCATCACCGTCTCGTCGCCCGCCTGGTGGAGCGCCTCGGGGGTGATCGTCACCCGCCGGTCGGGGCTGAAGTTCTCGAGCGCCACCAGGGTGCTGACGATCTTGGTGGTGCTCGCCGGGGCGTGGGCGAGGTGGGGGTTGCGCTCCCAGATGATGCTGCGGGTGTCGAGATCGACGAGGATGCCGCTGTCGGCGGCGATCGCGGGCGCCCCGGTGTGGGAGGCGGACGCGTCGCCGAACTCGACGGGCCGCTGCAGGGTGCGCATCGGCTCGGGTGCGGCGCGACGGACCGTCGACGCGGCGGACGCCGACTGCGGGTGGGTGAGCACCTCGTCGTGCGGCTGGTTGGCGGCGACCACGAGAACGAGCACGGCGCCGCCCGCCAGCATCGCGGCGGGTCGCGACCGGAGCATGTCGGCAAGACGTCGGTGGGGGAAACGCATGCTCGATCGGGGGCAATGGTAGCGGCGCCGGCAGGGGTTGACCAGCACCCATGACGGGTATCACCTTCGTGTTCCATCAGCCACATCGAAGGTGCCGATCACGCCGTGAGACTCGACCGCTTCACCGAGCGCTCCCAGGAGGCGCTCCAGGCCGCCCAGCAGGCGGCGCAGACGCTCCAGCATCCCAGCGTCGATCCGGAGCATCTGCTTCTCGCGCTGCTCGAGCAGCCCGAGGGGCTGGTGCCCGGAGTACTCCGCCGGCTCGAGGTGCAGCCCGAGCCGCTGTCCGCCCGCCTGCGCGCCGCTCTGGACGCGCGTCCCAAGCAGCTCGGAGCCGCCGAGCCCGGGGTGGGCCCGGCGCTCCGCACGGTCCTGATGGCGGCGTTCGACGAGATGACCCGGCTGAAGGACGAGTACGTCTCCACCGAGCACCTGCTGCTTGCGCTCGCCGCCCAGGACCAGGGCGAGGCGGGACGGCTGCTCAAGGGCGCCGGCGTCACCCGCGAGCGCATCTACGGCACCCTCGAGGCGGTGCGCGGGTCGCAGCGTGTCACCGATCCCAACCCCGAGGACAAGTACGAGGCGCTGGCCAAGTACGGGCGCGACCTCACCGACGCCGCCCGGGCGGGGAAGCTCGACCCGGTGATCGGCCGCGACAGCGAGATCCGCCGGGTCGTGCAGGTGCTCTCGCGCCGCACCAAGAACAATCCCGTGCTCATCGGCGAGCCCGGCGTCGGCAAGACCGCGATCGCCGAGGGGCTGGCCCAGCGCATCGCCGGCGGCGACATCCCCGAGGGGCTGAAGGACAAGCGCGTGGTCGCGCTCGACCTCGGCTCGATGGTCGCGGGGAGCAAGTACCGCGGCGAGTTCGAGGACCGGCTCAAGGCGGTGCTCCGCGAGGTCACCGCCAGCGACGGCCAGGTCATCCTCTTCATCGACGAGCTCCACACCCTGGTGGGCGCGGGCGCCGCCGAGGGGGCGATGGACGCCGGGAACATGCTCAAGCCCGCGCTCGCGCGCGGCGAGCTGCGCTGCATCGGCGCCACCACCCTCGACGAGTACCGCAAGCACATCGAGAAGGACGCCGCACTCGAGCGCCGCTTCCAGCCGGTGATCGTCCAGCCGCCGTCCGTCGAGGACACCATCAGCATCCTGCGCGGGCTCAAGGAGCGCTACGAGGTGCACCACGGGGTGCGCATCACCGATCCCGCGATCGTCGCCGCCGCGGTGCTGAGCAACCGCTACATCACCGACCGCTTCCTCCCCGACAAGGCGATCGACCTCGTCGACGAGGCCGCCTCGCGGCTGCGCATCGAGATCGACTCGCTGCCGACCGAGCTCGACACCGTCGAGCGTGAGATCCGCCAGCTGGAGATCGAGCGCGAGGCGCTGCGCAAGGAGAGCGATGCGCCCTCGCGCGACCGCCTCGAGGCGCTGGAGCGCGACCTCGCCAACCTCCAGGAGGGGGCGCTGGCGCTGCGCGAGCGCTGGCAGCAGGAGAAGTCCGCGCTCGACGGCATCCGCACCGTCAAGGAGCAGATCGAGCAGCTTCGGCACGACGCCGAGCGCGCCGAGCTGATGGCCGACTTCGCCCGCGCCGCAGAGCTGCGCTACGGCCGGCTCGCCGAGCTCGAGCGCCAGCTCGCCGAGGAGGGCGAGCGGCTGCGCACCGGCCAGGGCGACCGCCCCCTGCTCAAGGAGGAGGTCGACGAGGACGACATCGCCGAGGTCGTCGCCAGCTGGACCGGGGTCCCGGTGAGCCGGATGCTCGAGGGCGAGATGCACAAGCTCCTGCGCATGGAGCAGGGGCTGCACGAGCGCGTGGTCGGCCAGGACGACGCCATCACCGCGGTGTCGAACGCGGTGCGCCGCGGCCGCGCCGGGCTCAGCGATCCCAACCGTCCCATCGGCTCGTTCATCTTCCTCGGCCCCACCGGGGTGGGGAAGACCGAGCTGGCACGCGCCCTCGCCGGGTTCCTCTTCGACGACGAGCGCGCCATGGTCCGGCTCGACATGAGCGAGTACATGGAGAAGCACACCGTCGCGCGGCTGATCGGTGCCCCCCCGGGCTACGTCGGCTACGACGAGGGCGGTCAGCTCACCGAGGCGGTGCGCCGCCGTCCCTACGCGGTGCTCCTCTTCGACGAGATCGAGAAGGCGCACCCCGACGTCTTCAACGTGCTGCTCCAGCTGCTCGACGACGGCCGCCTCACCGACGGCCAGGGCCGGGTGGTCGACTTTCGCAACACGCTGGTGATCATGACCAGCAATCTCGGCTCGCAGCTGATCGCCGCGGTGCCCGACGGCGCCGGCCCCGAGGAGCTGTCGGGGATGCGGCGGGCGGTGCTCGAGGAGGTGCGCGAGCACTTCCGCCCCGAGTTCCTCAACCGCGTCGACGAGATGATCCTCTTCACCCGGCTCGACCGCACCCAGCTCCGCGAGATCGTCGAGATCCAGCTGCGCTCGCTCCGCGACCGGCTGGCGGCGCGTGGCCTGCGCCTGGAGGTCACCGACGCTGCGATGGACCTGCTCGCCGCGGAGGGCTACGACCCGGTGTACGGCGCCCGTCCGCTGAAGCGGCTGATCCAGCGCCGCCTCCAGGACCCGATCGCCATGGCGATCCTCGAGGGCCGCTTCCGCGACGGCGACACCGTCCGTGTCGACGCCGAGGGCGACGCCCTGACCATCGGCGGCGGCGTCCCCGCGTCGCCGGGCGACGGCGAGGTCGTCGACGCCGAGGTGGTCGAGGCGTAGCAATGGGCGGGCGCGGTACGGTGGGATCGTCCCAGACATTCCATCGGAGCCGCGCCATGTCCCTGCTGTCGCCCGGAGACCTCGCCCCCGACATCGAGGCGCGGAACGCCGACGGGCGCGCCGTGCGCCTCTCCGAGCTGCGCGGCCGCCACGTGCTCGTCTACTTCTATCCGAAGGACAGCACCCCGGGCTGCACCACCGAGGCCTGCTCGCTGAACCGCAGCCTCGACGAGCTCGGGGAGTGCGGCGCGGACGTGATCGGGGTGTCGGTCGACAGCTGGGAGTCGCACGCGAAGTTCGCCGGCAAGCACGGTCTGCGCTTCGCGCTCGCCTCGGACTCCGACCGGAGCATCTCCCGCGCCTACGGGGTGGGCAGGATGCTCGGCGTGCTCCCCGTCTACCAGCGCGTCTCCTTCCTGGTCGGCCCGGACGGGCACATCGCCCAGGTGTGGCCGTCGGTGAGCCCCGGGCGGCACGCCGCTGAGGTGCTCGAGGCGGTGCGCCGGCTCAGCGCCGGGGTCGGCACCGCCTAGCACCCGGCTCAGCGCGGCGGCAGCACCGCCTGGGTCTGGACGACCTGGGCGACCCGCTTCCCCTGACCGTCGCCGAGGTCGGTCTGCACCACGATCACCGTCCTGCCCACGTGGAGCGGGAAGGAGCGGGCGTGGACGACCTGCCCCTCGCGCGCGGCGCGGAAGAAGTTGGTCTTCGACTCGATCGTCGAGGTGCCGGCGCCGGCGGGCAGGTTGAGGAAGGCGCAGAGCGCGCCCATGCTGTCGGCGAGGGTCATCAGCGCGCCGCCGTGCAGGATCCCCAGCGTGGTGCAGAGCCCCGCCGCCCAGGGCATGCGCCCGGTCACCTCCTCGGGAGTGGCGGAGTCGAGCTCGATCCCCATCGCGGCGGTGTAGGGCATGGCGGCGAGCAGCCGGCCGGCGGCGTTCTCGGTCATCTACACGACGGCGCCGTCGTCGTCGCCGGGCGGCGCCTCGCCGGCGAGCTCCGCCTCGGCTCGCGCCGCCTCCGCCTCGACCTGTGCCTGCACCCCGCTGACGCCCATCAGGAGGCTCTCGTCCGGGGGCTCGTCGCCCTCCTCGTCCTCACCGGCGAGTCCCGCGTCCTCATCCGGCTCCTCGGCGGTCGGATCGACGGTCATGGTGGTCCTCCTCTGCGCGGGCTACAGCCCCGACAGTACCCGGGCCAGGTCGTAGCGCACCGGCTCCTCGAGCTGCGCGTAGGTGCAGGAGCCGGGGTCGCGGTCGGGCCGCCAGCGGCGGAACTGGGCGACGTGGCGGAACCGCGTCCCCTCCATGTGGTCGTAGCCGACCTCGCAGACCAGCTCGGGGCGCAGCGGCACCCAGGAGAGGTCCCTGCCGGCGTTCCAGCGGCTGGTGGCACCGGGCAGCCGCTGGAACTCGTGCTCCGGGGCGCACGCCCACGACTCCCAGGGGTGGCCCTCCACCGCGCTCTCGCGGTAGGGGGCGAGCTCGTCGACGAGCTCGGCGCGGCGCTTCATCGGGAAGGCGCCGGCGACGCCGACGTGCTGCAGCGACCCCGACTCGTCGTGGATCCCGAGGAGCAGCGAGCCCACCACCGGTCCGCTCTTGTGCCAGCGGTAGCCGGCGACGACGCAGTCGGCGGTGCGCTCGTGCTTGATCTTGAACATCGCCCGCTGGTCCCGCCGGTAGCGGACGTCGAAGGGCTTGGCGATGATGCCGTCGAGCCCGGCGCCCTCGAACTGGTGGAACCAGCTCTGCGCGGTCTCCTCGGAGGTCGTCGCCGAGACGACGTGGATCGGAGCCCTCGCCGGCGCCAGCGCCTCGACCAGGCGCTCACGGCGCACCCGGAAGGGCTCGTCGACCAGGGACTCGTCGCCGACGGCGAGGAGGTCGAAGGCGACGAACGAGGCGGGCGTCCTCCCGGCGAGCATGGTGACACGCGACTCCGCCGGGTGGATGCGCTGGAGCAGCGCCTCGAAGTCGAGCCGGTCTCCGTTAATGATCACGATCTCGCCGTCGAGGACGCAGCGCTCGGGGACGTTCTCCCTCAGCGCGGCGACGACCTCGGGGAGGTAGCGGGTCATCGGCCGCTCGTTGCGGCTGCCGAGCTCGACCTCGTCGCCGTCGCGGAAGACGATGCAGCGGAAGCCGTCCCACTTCCACTCGTAGTGCATCCCTGCCGGGATCGAGG
>DATARS010000077.1:0-25926 GCA_036269455.1 Candidatus Dormiibacterota bacterium
CCGCGGCGGTGAGGAGGTGCACCTCGGCCCGCGGGTGCTCCGCTCCCGGCTCGCCGGCTCGGTCGCCGTCGCGGTGGTGCTCGCCCGCCTCGGCGAGCTCGACGCCGCCGTGGCGACGCCGCCGGTCGGGGCTGAGACCTCAGGGGGAAGGCTGTCATCCGCATCCCCGCCGTCAGCGGATGATGGCCTGGGGGAGTCCCCCCACCGGGCGCGTCAGCGCCCAGAAGAATGACGCGGCCGGTGCGCGCGGGGCTCACCGCGCTGGGGTGCAAGGTCAACTACGCGGAGATGGCCGAGCTCGCCGGCCGGCTGGCGGCGGCGGGCATCGAGGTGGTCGGCGACGACGAGCCCGCCGACGTGCGGGTCCTCAACTCCTGCACCGTGACCCTGCAGGCGGACGCGACCACCCGGCAGCGCATCTCCCGGCTCCGCCGCGCCGACCCGGGAGCGCACCTGGTGGTCACCGGCTGCAGCGTCGACGCCAACCCCGGCCGCTATCCAGCGCTCGCCGACAGCGTCGTCGCCAACGCCGACAAGCCCCGCATCGCCGACCACATCCTCGAGCTCGTCGCCGCGCGGATCGAGTCCGCCGCGCCCGCGCCGCCGCCGCCGCGGCGCTCGCGCGCGTTCCTCAAGGTGCAGGACGGCTGCGACCACCGCTGCACCTACTGCATCGTCTGGCGGGCGCGCGGCGCGGTCTCGCGCAGCCTGCCGCTCGACGAGGTGCTGCGCCGGGTCGACGGCGCGCTCGAGGACGGCCACCGCGAGCTGGTGCTCACCGGCGTCGACCTCGGCTCCTGGGGACACGAGCGCGGGGAGCGGCTCTCCTCCCTGGTCACCGCGATCCTCGACCGGCTCGGAGGCGCCCGGCTGCGGCTGAGCAGTGTCAACGCCAACGACGTCACCCCGGCGCTCGCCGAGCTCAACGCCCACCCGCGGCTGTGTGCGCACTGGCACATCCCGCTGCAGAGCGGCAGCGACGCGGTGCTGCGGGCGATGCATCGCGGCTACCGGCGCTCCCGGTACCTCCGGGTGGTCGAGCAGCTCCGCGCCGCCGACCCCGACACCGAGCTCACCACCGACGTGATGGTCGCCTTTCCCGGCGAGACCGAGGACGACCACGCCGCGACGTTGTCGCTCGTCGCCGGCGCGGGCTTCCTCCACTGCCACACCTTCCGCTGGTCGCCGCGGCCGGACACCCCGGCGGCGCTGCTCGAGGGCCGGGTCGACGACGCCACGGCGCACCGGCGCAGCCGCGAGGTGCGCCGGGCCGCCGCCCGCACCGGGATGGCGGCGCGGCGCCGGGTCGTGGGACGGCGCCTCGAGGTGGTCTGGGAGCGGGTCGCCGGCGGCGAGGCCAACGGCCTCTCCGCCGGATGGCACTCGGTGGTCGCGGTGCCGGGTCCGGCGACCGCGCCGGGCGCCCTCGAGGAGGTGGTGGTCGAGGCCGTCGAGGGTGAGGTGCTCCGCGCTACCCTGCCGCACTCATGACCGACGAGAGCTGCCTCTTCTGCCGGATCGCCGCCGGCGAGATTCCCGCGACCATCGTGCACTCCGACGACGAGGTCGTCGCCTTCCGTGACATCAACCCGCAGGCGCCCGTCCACGTGCTGGTGATCCCGCGCGAGCACATCGGCAGCGCCGCCGAGCTCACCCCCGCCCAGGACCACCTCTGGGGGCGGCTGCTCCACGTCGCCCAGGCGATCGCCGACGACGAGGGGCAGACCGACGACGGCTACCGGCTGGTGACCAACGTCGGGCGCAACGGCGGCCAGACCGTCCTCCACCTCCACCTCCACCTCCTCGCCGGCCGGCGGATGAGCTGGCCGCCGGGCTGACCCCCGGGTGCCCGGGCTCAGTGCAGGGTGCCGGACCCCGACAGGTGGGCGCCGGTGACCGGCCTGGTCACGCAGTCGCCGGCGGTGGGCTTGATGTCGAAGGTGCCCGAGAAGCGATCGCCGGTGAACTTCCCGGTGGTCACCCCGCCGCCCTTGACCGCCCCATACGTGTAGACGACGTGGGCGATCACCGTCCGGGGACCGGCGGCGGTGGGCACGGTGATGGTGTCGACGCCGTCGCCGCCGCCGCCCGCCTGGCAGGTGTCGCCGCCCGGCCCGGTCCCGTAGCGGCCGGAGAACCCCATCCTCCCCGCGCCGCTCGCGGGACTGCCGTTGACCGACCCGGTGCAGGTGATCGTCCCGCTCTGCCCGTTCGACCGCAGCGATCCGGAGCTCGGCTTGGTCGCGAGGCCCGGTGCCGCGACGACGTCGATCTCGAAGGTGCACGGCGTGCCCGCGGGGGGCGCCGCGGCCCTCGCCGGGGTCCCGGGGCCGAACGTGAACAGCACCACCAGGCCGACGGCAATGGATGCACGCCGCAGGATCATGGCCTCCCCCTCCGCCGTCGCCACCGCTGCCGGTGGCAGCGCGGGTGGCGACCGCAGCAATGCTACGCGGCCCGGCGGGGCCTCACCACCGGGATCACCCGCGCAGCGCCTCCTTGAGATGGTCGAAGAACCCCTTGCGCACCTCGGCGGGACGGCCGCTGCGGGTCTCGAGCTGCTCGTAGAGCTTGCGATCCTTCGCGCTGAGGTGGGTGGGAATCACCACCCGGACGACGCAGAGCTGGTCGCCGCGCCGGCCTGAGCGCACATGGGGCACGCCCATGCCGTTGATGCGGATGACCCTCCCGTCCTGGGTGCCGGCCGGGAGCTCGATGGTGTGCTCGCCGTCGATGGTCGGCACCGTGATGCGGTCGCCGAGCACAGCCTGGGGCACGCTGACGGGAAGCTCGTAGACGAGCTCCTGGCCGCGGCGCACGAAATGGGCATGGTTCTCGATCCGGAAGGCGAGGTAGAGGTCGCCGGAGGGGCCGCCGCGCGGACCGACCTCGCCCTCGCCGCCGACGCGCACCTGCACGTCCTCGTCGACGCCGGGGGGGATCTGCACCTCGATGGTCTTGCGCACCTCGACGCGGCCCTGGCCGCGGCAGTGACGGCACGGCCTCTCGATCGTCCGGCCCTCGCCCTGGCAGCGCGGGCAGCTGCTCACGTTCACCACCTGGCCGAAGATCGACTGCACCGCGCGGCGCACCTGGCCCGAGCCGTTGCACTGGGTGCACTGCACCGACGAGGTCCCCGGCTCGGCTCCCGAGCCGGTGCACTCCGGGCAGGTGTCGGCGCGTGGCACCTCGACCGTGCGAGTCGAGCCGAACACCGCCTCGCGCAGGGTGATCTCGAGGTTCATGCGCAGGTCGGAGCCGCGCTGCGGTCCGCCCTGCGAGCGGGCGCGCCGGCCGCCGCCGAAGAACATGTCGAAGAGGTCGAAGGCGGAGTCGAAGCTGAACCCGCCCATGTCGGGCATGCCGTCGCCCGCGTGGCCGAAGGCGTCGTACCGCTGCCGCTTCTGCCCGTCGCTGAGGCAGGCGTACGCCTCGCCCACCTCCTTGAACCGCACCTCCGCCGACGGGTCGCCCTGGTTGCGGTCCGGGTGGTACTGCATGGCGAGACGGCGGTACGCCTTCTTGAGGTCGTCGGCGCTGCAGTCCCGTGCGACCCCCAGCACCTCGTAGTAGTCGCGCTTGGGCACGGCTGCTACCGCTTGGACTGCCGGGCGGCGGGATGTGCGACCCGCACCATGCTCGGACGGATGACGCGGTCGTGGAGCCGGTAGCCGCGCTGCAGCTCGTCGACGACGGTGTCGTGCTCGACCTCGGGGGACTCGACGCCGAGCACCGCCTCGTGGAGCGAGGGGTCGAAGCGCTCGCCGACCGCCACGATCGGGGTGACGCCGAGGGAGGTGAGCGCGTCCTCGAACTGGCGCACGGTCATGCGCACGCCCGAGAGGAAGGCGTCGTCGGTGCCCTCGGGGGCGTGGTCGACGGCGCGGCGCAGGTTGTCGAGCGCGGGGAGCAGGGCGCGGGCGGCGTCCTCGCTCGCGTAGCGCACCCGGTCGCTCAGCTCCTGGGTCTTGCGTCGGCGGAAGTTCTCGAAGTCCGCGGCGAGGCGGACGTACTGCGCCTGCCGCTCGGCGAGCTGCATCTGCATCAGCACCAGATCGGCGTCCGCGAGGGTCTCCGCGGCCGCCTCCGCCGCGGGGGCGGCGGTGCCGGCCTGCTCGTCGACGACGGGCGACTCCGGCTCCAGCTCGGGCGGCTCGAGGACCGGTGCGGGATCGTCGTCGTGATGGGTGTCCATGTGTGTTCCTGTGAGGAGAGGTCGTTCAGCCGAGCAGCCGTTCGAGAGCCTGACCCACCCGTTGTGAGACGTACCGGACCCGCGGTGACACCTGCGAGTAGCGCATGCGGGTGGGACCCAGCACCCCGATGGTGCCACGAGCAGCATCCCCCGCACGGTAGGTGGTCAAAACCAGGCTGCAGCCGCGCAGCTGTTCCATCTCGTTCTCGGCCCCGATCACGACGTGCACCCCCTGCACCGCCTTGCCGAGGTCGAGGGAGGAGAGCAGGGAGCCGAGCGCGCGCTCCTCCTCGACGATGTCGAGCACCTGCTGGAGGCGGAGAACGTCGCCGAACTCGGGCTGGCGGAGCAGGTTGCGCAGGCCGTCGTGGATGACCACGGTGTCCTCCCCCACCCCGTCGGCGCGCATCACCAGCAGCACCCGGGCGATCGTCTCGGCCCGGATCGTCGCCGCCGGGCCGTCGTCGGGCCCCGGTGGCAGCGCCGCGATGGCGTCCTGGTCGAGGCCGCGGAGCCGGGAGTTGAGCTCGGCGGCGACCCGGCTCAGCGTCTCCTGGTCGGTCTCGACGGCGAGCGGGAAGACCTGCTGCTGGAGGAGGTTGCCCTCGAGCAGGACGATGAGCAGCGCGTGGGTGGGGTCGAGCGAGACCACGTCGAGATGCTTGAGGCGCGTCCCCAGCGAGCGCGGGCCGGTGACGATGCTCACCGCGTCGGTGACCAGGGCGAGCACCATCGCCGCCGCCTCGAGCAGCTCCTCGACCGCCGCCGGACGGGTCGGGAAGACCGGATCGACCTGGCGGCGGACCGCCGCGCTCACCTGCTCCTCCTCCATGAGGAAGTCGACGTAGTAGCGGTAGCCGCGGTCGGAGGGGATGCGTCCCGCCGAGGCGTGGGGCTGGAGCAGGTAGCCGATCTCCACCAGAGTGGAGAGCTCGTTGCGGATGGTCGCCGACGACCAGGCGCCGAGGTGCTTGACGGCGAGCGCGACCGATCCCACCGGGACCCCGGTCTCCGTGTAGTCCGAGACCACCGCCTTGAGAATCTGCTTCTTGCGGGCGTCGAGGGTCAGCTCGAAGTCCACGCCACCGCACCCTCGCTTAGCACTCTCCGGCACCGAGTGCTAATGGTATCACGCGGGCTGCGCCGCGCCCTCCTCCCCGGTGAGGGCTGCGGGCATGGTCCCGCCGAGCAGGTCGAGCACCTCCTGGGCCTTCCAGCGCTCCATCGCCATGGCGGTGCCGAAGGAGACGCCGGCGCGCACGAGCGCGGTGACGAGCGCGGCGGGGGGAGGCCGGTGGGCGGGGGAGCGGTCCATGCTTGGCCGTATGGTGCGGGACGCGCCCGCCGCACAGAGGCGCCGCGAAGAGTTCGTGACCGTCCTGCATCGCGCCAATGTGTGCGCGCCACCAGACCGCGAGGTCAGCAGGCCTCCACGAGCCGTTCGACCACTGCGTTCAGCACCTCCTGGCCGCGGCGGGTGGCGCGGGCGGTGCGGCCGTCCCAGGCGAGCAGCCCCTGCCCGGCGAGCGTCCCGGCCTCCCGCCGCGCCGCCGCCGTGGTCAGCGGCACCCCGCCGGCGAGGCGGAGGCCGACCATCACCCGCTCCGCCTCGTGGGCGGCGGCGCCGATCAGCTCGGAGCCCTCGACGGGCAGGCGTCCCGCGGCGGCGAGGGCGGTGAACCGCTCGGGGCTGCGGACGTGCCAGTAGCGCAGGGCGACGGCGTCGCCGGGGTCGTCGACCAGCCCGAGCGCCCGGGCGGCCGTCACCGGCAGGTGACCGTGGGCGCCGGTGCCGGCGGCGAGGTAGTGGCCGTTGGCCCAGTACACGAGGTTGTGACGGCACTCCTCGCCGGGCCGGGCGAGGTTGCTCACCTCGTACTGGCGGTAGCCGGCCGCGGCGGCGAGGTCGACGGCGAGCCAGTGCTGGCGCAGCGCGGTGTCGGGGTCGACGACCCGCACCGCGCCGCGCGACACCGAGCGGTGCAGCGGGGTGCCCTGCTCGACGGTGAGCTCGTAACAGGAGAGGTGGCCGCAGTCGAGCTCGAGCACCCGCTCGAGGGTGGCGACCCAGCGCGCGTCGTCGAGCCCGGGGACGGCGTAGATGAGGTCGCAGCTGACCCGCTCGAACCCGGCGGCGCGGACCTCGCCGATCGCCGCCAGCGCCCGCTCGGGTCCGTGGACCCGGCCGAGGAAGCGCAGCACGTCGGGTTCGAGGCTCTGCACCCCGAGCGACACCCGGGTGCAGCCGGCCGCGAGCCAGGCGGCGGCGCGCTCGGTGGTCGTGCTCGAGGGGTTGGCCTCGATGGTGACCTCCGCCCCCGGGGCGAGGGTGAATCCGGCGCGGACCTCGTCGAGCACGGCGGCGAGCCGGGCCGGCTCGATCAGCCCCGGGGTGCCACCGCCGAGGAAGAGGGTGTCGAGGACGGTTCCGGGCAGCGCTGCGGCGATCCGCCGGATCTCCCCGCGCAGCGCCTCGACATAGGCCGCCTCACCACGGGTCCCCGCGACCGAGGCGAAGTCGCAGTACTCGCACTTGCGCTCGCAGAAGGGAATGTGGAGGTAGAGGGAGCGCACCCCGCTCACCGGCGCAGCCTCCGCCGCGGCATCCAGAAGCGACGGTAGAGCACGGGATAGGCGAGGCTGGCGCCGCCGAGCCCGACGACGTCGGCGAGAGCCCCGCCGAGGAGCGCGGGGAGGTGGATCTCGCCCTTCTCCCCCACCCCCCGGCCGCCGACGAGTGCCAGGTCGAGCTCCCAGAGGGTGAAGAGGAGGATCAGCGCGATCGCCGCCACCGACATGGTCTCGAGGAGGCGCATCAGCCGTGCCTCGCGGGCCAGCCGGGCCGCCACCGGCATGGTGATGACGTAGGCGGCGAGCACCTCGAACTGCTGCAGCGGCGAGACCGGGGCGAGGGACACGATCAGGTAGACGGGGAAGGCATAGCGGTGGTTGTCACGGACCATGTCGAGCACCGCCAGGGGCACCTGGAGGGCGACGACCAGCCCGGCGAGGATGAGCAGCGAGCGCGCCGACCAGGGCGGCACCTCCTCGTCGACCGCCGGGGGCGCAGCCCGCTCGGGCCGCGGCCGGGGCCGCTGCGGCGCGGGCGGCGCCGCGGCGTGCCCGGAGGCCGCCATCCGCGCCGCGCGCTTCTTCTGCGCCCGTGGCATCGCGAAATCTATTCGTCGAGCTGCAGGACGGCCATGAACGCCTCCTGCGGGATCTCGACGTTGCCGACCCGCTTCATCCGCTTCTTGCCCTCCTTCTGCTTCTCCAGCAGCTTGCGCTTGCGGGTGATGTCGCCGCCGTAGCACTTGGCGATGACATCCTTGCGCTGCGCCGAGACGGTCTCGCGGGCGATGATCTTGCCGCCGATGGCCGCCTGGATGGGCACCTCGAACAGCTGGCGGGGGATCAGCTTCTTCAGCCGCTCCACCAGCTTGCGGCCCTGCTCGTGGGCCTTGTCGCGGTGGACGATCATGCTCAGCGCGTCCACCGGCTGGCCGGTCACCAGCACGTCGAGCTTGACCAGCCTCTCGGCGCGGAAGCCGTTCATCTCGTAGTCGAGCGAGGCGTAGCCCTTGCTCCGCGACTTCAGCTGATCGTAGAAGTCGTGGATGATCTCGCCGAGGGGAAGGTCGTAGCTGAGCACCACCCGGTCGCCGGGCTGGTACTGCATGTCGATGAACTCGCCGCGACGCTCCTGGCAGAGCTCCATCATGGCGCCGACATACGCCTTCGGCACCATCACCGTCGCCTTGGTGCGCGGCTCCTCGATCGCCTCGATGTAGGTGGGGTCGGGGAGCATCTCGGGGTTGTCGACGGCGATGACGTCGCCGTTGCGCATCCGCACCCGGTACTCGACGGTGGGCGCCGTGGCGATCAGCGAGAGCCCGGACTCGCGCTCCAGCCGCTCCTGGACGATCTCCATGTGGAGCAGCCCCAGGAAGCCGCAGCGGAAGCCGAAGCCGAGCGCCGCCGAGGACTCCGGCTCCCACACCAGCGAGGCGTCGTTGAGCTGGAGCTTGCCGAGCGCCTCCTTGAGCTCCTGGACGTCCTCGCTGTCGATCGGGAAGAGGCCGGCGAAGACCATCGGCGTGGCCCGCCGGTAGCCGGGCAGCGGCGTCGCCGTGGGCCGCTCCGCATCGGTGACGGTGTCGCCGACGCGGCTGTCGCCGACGTTCTTGATCGAGGCGATGACATAGCCCACCTCACCGGAGGCGAGCTCGCCGATTGGGGTCATCACCGGCCGGAACACCCCGACCTCGTCGACGACGAAATCGCGGCCGCTGTGCATCATCCGCATGCGGGTGCCCTGCCGGATGGAACCGTCGACGACGCGCACGTAGACGACCACGCCGCGATAGATGTCGTACTTGCTGTCGAAGATCAGCGCCTTGAGCGGCGCGTCGGGATCGCCCCTGGGGGGCGGCACCCGCTGCACGACCGCCTCGAGGATGTCGCGGGTGCCGATGCCCTCGCGCGCGCTGGCGAGGATGGCGTCCTCGCCGGGGAGGCCGATGACCTCCTCGATCTCCTTGCGCACCAGCTCGGGATCGGCGGCGGGGAGGTCGATCTTGTTGATGACCGGGATGATGGCGAGGTCGTTCTCCAGCGCCTGGTAGACGTTGGCGAGGGTCTGCGCCTCGATGCCCTGGGCGGCGTCGACGACGAGGATGGCGCCGTCGCACGCGGCGAGCGAGCGTGACACCTCGTAGGCGAAGTCGACGTGGCCCGGGGTGTCGATGAGGTTGAGCTCGTAGGTCTCGCCGTCGCTCGCGGTGTAGAGCAGCCGCACCGCCTGCGCCTTGATGGTGATGCCGCGCTCGCGCTCGAGGTCGAGGGTGTCGAGGAGCTGGTCCTGCATGTCCCGCGCCGACACCGTGTCGGTGAACTCCAGCAGCCGGTCGGCGAGCGTCGACTTGCCGTGATCGATGTGGGCGATGATCGAGAAGTTGCGGATGCGCCGCATCGCCTGGTCCTGTGCTTCGCTCACCGGCGCAGTGTAGCCAGAGAGCCCTGACGGGCCGGTCAGCGGGGACCCCGGACGGGGAGGCGCCCGTCGACCGAGGCGTCGCCGTGGCCGGGGGCGAGCACCCGGGCGCTGATCGCGGTCAGCCGCTTCAGGCTCACCGCCGCCGCGGTGAGGTCGGCGCACCTCCCCACCGGCGGGGGGCCGATGCCCCCCTTCCCCACCGAGGCGGCGTCGCCGAGGCAGAGGGCGTCGGGGCCGAGGAGGTGGAAGGAGAGGTGGCCGGCGGCGTGGCCCCAGGTGCCGATCACCGCGATGCCGCCGGCGAGGTCGACCACCTCGCCGGCGTCGACGATCCGGTCGACCCGGACCGGCTCGGGGGGCTCGGCGCCGCCGAGCAGCCGCGCCAGGGCTCCGCGGCGGCGGGGCCGGGGGTTGGCCAGCGCCCGGGCGGCGGCGTCGCTCGCCGCCAGCGGCGCCCCGGTGAGCCGGCGAAGCTCCTCGGCGTTGCCGGCGTGGCCGGGGTGGGCGTGGGTGAGCAGGATCAGCCGCACCTCCTGGGGGCGGCGCCCCGCCGACTCGATGAGCTGTCCCGCCCCCAGGGCCCCGTCGGCGGCGCCGGTGTCGACGAGCACGCAGGTGGCGCCGTCGGCGAGGAGATAGACGCGGCCACCCCGGGTCCTCTCCCCGGCGTGGAGACCGGGCACCAGCTGCATCGAGTCCACCTCGCGGATCCCCCGTCCGAGGGTACTCGGGGGAATCGTCTACCCGTATCATCTGATGATGCGGTCAGCCGCCGGTCTGCAGCCACATGGCGGCCCTCGACCCGACCCCACCGGCGGCAAGCGGGCGCTGGTGCTGTGCGGTGGGGGCATCACCGGGCTCGCCTACGAGATCGGGGCGCTCCGGGCACTCGACGATCTCCTCGTCGACCTCACCGTCAACGACTTCGACATCTTCGTCGGCACCAGCGCGGGCTCGATCGTCGGCGCCCTCCTCGCCAACGGGGTCAGCCCGGCGGCGATGGCGATGGGCCTCTCCGGCTACAACCGCGACCTGCGCCCGCCCACCCAGCTCGCCCTCTACCGGCCCAACCTCGGCGAGCTGGCGACCCGGATGCTCCGCATCCCCCGGCTGCTCCGGGAGATGGCCTGGGAGCTCGCCCGCCACCACGGCAAGCTCGGCGGCCTCGACTTCCTGGGGATGCTGAGCCCGCTCCTCCCCACCGGGATCTTCGACCACAGCGCGCTCGCCGGCTACCTCCACAACATCTTCAGCCTGCCCGGGCTCAGCGACGACTTCCGCGAGCTCGACCCCGAGCTCCACATCGTCGCCTGCGCGGTCGACTCCGACGAGCGCGTGGTCTTCTCGCGCTTCCACAACGCCCACGTGCCGATCAGCCGGGCGGCGTCGGCGAGCTCGGCGCTGCCGGTGCTCTTTCGGCCGATCCGCATCGACGGCGTCGACTACCTCGACGGCGGCATCAAGGGCAACGCCAGCATCGACGTCGCCGTCGAGCAGGGCGCCACCCTCATCGTCGTCGTCAACCCGATCGTGCCGCTCGACGTCCGCTCGACCACCATCCCCGACTCGATGCGCGCGCAGGTCGGCACCCGGCTCAGCGACCTGGGGCTGCGCGGCATCTACAACCAGGTGCTGCGCGGCATGCTCCACGACGGCCTCCGCGACCACATCCGCGCGGTGCGCAGCCAGCATCCCGAGGTCGACATCCTGCTCATCGAGCCGCGGCCCGACGACGAGAAGATGTTCTTCCACGAGATCATGTCGTACTCGGCGCGGCTGATGGTCCTGCAGCACGGCTACGAGTCGGTGTCCACCGGCCTCTACGACACCTGGGGCTACCTGCGCCGCATCCTCCCCCGCCACGGCGTGCACATCACCCGCCGCGTGCTCGACCGCAAGCCCGCCGAGGTCCCCGTCGCGCTCAGCGGCGGGGTGCTCCACCGGCTGCTCCGCCAGACCGTCCTCGACCGGCGCCCGGGCCGCCTCGACGACGACGAGGCGATGGACGCGGCGGGGTAGCCGAGGCCCTCAGCCGTCGCACCGGGGCATCTGGAACTCGTGGTTCTCCAGCCAGGAGGCGACGATCGCGGTGGTCTCCGGGGCGTTGCGGTGCAGGGTGAGCACGTGCCCGCCGTTGACGACGCGCAGCGCCTTGTCGGCGGCGGCGGCGAAGAGCGACATCTCCTGGTCGGCGCCAGATGCCGGGAAGAGCACGTCGTTCGACCCCAGCACCATGAGCAGCGGCACGGTGATGCTCCCGATCACCGTGCGCGACGGCTGGGGCCCGATCGACCAGATCTCCCCCGAGGGGGTGAGGTTCGCGAGCCGGGTGTCCTCGGCGATCACCGCCGGGTCGGCGTTGCCCGCGTACATGTCGGCGGCGCGGGTGTGCGGGTCGGTCTCGAAGTACTCGTAGTCGCCCTGCGCCGCGCGGGTGTTGTCGCCGGGGATCCACTCGCGCGCCAGCCAGTCCTGCGACACCCCGGTGGGGGTGTGCTCGTAGCCGGTGACGATGAGCGCGTCGGCGTCGCGGAAGATGCCCTGGGTGAGCTCCACGATCTCGCTGCCCGCCGAGTGGCCGATGAGGCCGACGTGGTTGAAGGCCGGGACCGGGCCGCCCGGCGAGGTGTAGGCGCCGGTGCGCAGCTGCTGCACGATCTGGTCGGTGATCGACGCGTAGGACTGCACGGTGAGGCTGTACCCGTTGGGGTGATCGGAGGCGCCGTAGCCGAGCTCGTCGATGGCGAGCATGGCGTGGCCGCGCTCGGCGAGCCCCTGGGCCATGGAGTAGGTCGCGGGGTCGTAGGGGAAGTCCCAGGCCCAGCGGCCGTAGGAGAGCCCGTGCTCGGCGAGGAGCACCGAGCTGCTGCAGCCCTCCGGCCGCACCAGGGTGCCGCGCACCGTCCAGCGCTGGCCGGGGTCGAGCGGGTTGGTGACCGCGAAGGCCACATAGGACCTCACCACCGGGACGGTTCCTGCGGCGCGCGACGGGGTGGCGTGCGACGCGCCGGTCCCGACGGCGGCGAGCACCACGGCGAGTGCGGCGGCGATGCGGATCATGTCTGGTATCGACCGTTCAGCGGGCGCCGGCATTGCAGCCGGCTGGCTCAGTTGGCCGCGTTGCGGAGGATCTCGCCGATGTTGACGCTGCGCTGGCCGCCGTGGGCCGAGGGCTTGACCCGGTGGGCGAGCACGGTGGGAGCGACGAGCTCGACCTCGCGGAGCCCCACCTTGGCCCGGCCCTCGTATGCGGTGAGCGCCTGCGCCGCCTTGCGGGTGACCAGGTCGGCGCGGTGGCCGTCGACGTCGAGCTCGATGCCGAGCGCGGCGATGGCGACCAGCACCTTGCGGTCGACCTCCACCCCGGGGAGGCCGGCGATGGCGCCGGCGATGCGTTCCGCCTCGGCGCGCTCGGACTCCTCGTAGCTGACCACGAAGGCGTCGGGGTCGTCCTCGAAGAGCTCGCGCCGGGCGACGATCTCGACCCGCTCCTCGACCGAGCGCAGGCCGCGGACGTCGACGCAGAGCCCGAAGCGGTCGAGCAGCTGGGGGCGCAGCTCGCCCTCCTCGGGGTTCATCGTCCCCACCAGGATGAAGCGCGCCGGGTGCCAGACCGAGATCCCCTCGCGCTCGACCACGTTCACCCCCATCGCCGCGGCGTCGAGGAGCACGTCGACGAGGTGGTCGTCGAGGAGGTTCACCTCGTCGACGTAGAGGATGTTCCGGTTGGCGTCGGCGAGCACCCCGGGCTCGAAGCGCCGCTCGCCCTGCTTGATCGCCGCCTCGATGTCGATGGTCCCGACCACCCGGTCCTCGGAGGCGTTGATCGGCAGCTCGACCACCCGCATCCGCCGCGGCTCGCGAGACAGCTCCTCCCCCGCCGCAACCAGCGCCCGGCAGTCGGCGCAGAGGGTGTCGGGCTGGTCGGGGTCGCAGCCGTAGCGGCAGCCGGCAACCACGTCGAGGTCGGGGAGCAGCTCGGCGAGCGCGCGCACCGCCGTCGACTTGGCGGTGCCCTTCTCGCCGCGGATCAGCACCCCGCCGATCGCGGGGTTGATGGCATTGAGCACCAGGGCCTGCTTCATCGACTCCTGGCCGACGACGGCGGTGAAGGGAGGTGTCGGGCGGGAGCCGCTCACCCGCCCATTGTTCCTTATCGGGGGACTTCCCCCTCAGTCCGCCGTGAGCACGACGCGCATGAGCCGGACGGTCTCCTCGTCGGCCAGGTGGGGGCAGGTCGCGCAGTGGACGGCGCGCTCGGAGTGGAGGAGGCAGCAGACCGCCCGCTTGCGCACCAGGCCGCCGTCGACGGGCAGCAGCCGGGGGTGGAGCGCCGGCGGGGTGCCGAGCATCACCGCGACCGCCAGGTTGAGCGCCGCCGCCTCGCCGGGCGCGGCGCCGGCGGCGTTCGCGGCCGAGGCGATCGCCGCGGCGAGGGCGTCGACGACCAGGCAGAGCAGGGCGCGGCGGCCGCGATGGACGCAGCGGCCGGCGAGGCGCTCGACCAGGGGCAGCAGGTGGCCGCCGAGCAGACCCCGGGCCAGCGGCTCGAGCGCTGCCCCGGGCCCGGCGGGGGTGAGCCGGGGATCGGTCAGGCGCAGGGCGTCGACGAATCCCCCGGCGTCGAGGTGGACGGCGACGTTGGCGGCGCCGAGGTCGGGCATCCCATCGCCCGTCCACACCCCGGCGAAGGCGGCGGTGGCGAGCGCCCAGGCGTGGCGCTCGAGGAGCAGCGAGGCGGTCACCGAGAGCCGCGCCGTGCGCTGCCGCTCGGCGACGAGGTCGAGCTGCGCCTCGAGCGCCGCCGAGCCGGGATCGAGCAGGTCGGCGCAGGCGATCCAGCCGCAGTCCGGCACCCCGGTGCCGGCGGGCACCCAGCGCATCCCCGCGCACTCCCAGCAGAGCGCCGCCGGCGCCGCGGTGCTCACCGGATCACGGCCTCGGCAACGTCGGCGAGCGCGTTGGCCACGGTGCCGAAGGTGGCGGCGTGGGGACGCTCGGGCCGGTCGGCGTAGCCGTCGAGGAGCAGCCGGTTGCGGTTGAGGCAGATGCGGGCGAAGCGGGGGGCGAGGAGGTCGAAGAGGGCGAAGCGCCCGGCGAGCTCGGGGAATCGCGCCTGGTGGTCGAGGATGGCGCGGCGCACCGCCGCCCAGAAGTCGCGCTCGGCGAGGCCGAGGTGGTCCTCCATCAGGTCGGAGAGGTAGCGGAGGTGGCCGACGAAGAGCCCCGCCCAGAGGAACTGGCAGAGCCACTGCGGCGGCTCGGCGAGGAGCACGGCGCGGAGCTCGGGAGCGACCCCGGCGAGCTCGGGCAGCGGCTGATCGCTGAGGTTGACGTCGTCGACGAAGTCCTTGATCGCCAGCCGGCTGGGGACCCCGTCGCGGTGCACCAGGATGGCGTTCTCGCCGTGCGGCGAGAAGACCACCCCGTGGCGGTAGAGGAAGTGGAGCAGTGGCGGCAGCACCGCGCCGAGCAGGGCGTCGAGCCAGGCCGCGGCGCCGAGCCCGGAGCGCTCGACGAGCGCGCTCACCACCGCCGTGCCCCGGGGGTCGACGTGGAGCAGCGCCGCCATCGTCATCGCCCGCTCGCCGGGGTCGAGCCGTCCCTCGAGCCCCTCGCGCCAGATGCAGCCGAGCAGCTCGCGGAACTGGTACGGCGCCCCCTCGAGCTCCTCGAAGGTGGGGTGGGGCACAGCGACGCCGGCGACCTCGCCGAGGAGGATCAGCCGGCAGCGGTCGCGGAGGAAGGGGTCGGCGGCGGCGATGCCCTGGAGCAGCTCGGTGACCGCCGGCGCGGCCAGGGTGCGGTCGGTGGGGAGGCCGCGGTAGACGAGGGTGTTGAGGATGCTGAGCGGCAGCTTCACCGAGTGCCGCCGCGGGGTGCCGACGTTGCTCAGGGTGCGGATCGACTGCTGGGGGAGGTGGAGGTCACCGGCCTCGCCGAGCTCGACCAGGTCGCCGCTGGCGAGGTCGGCGGCGAAGAGGGGGAGGACGACGTGGTCCCACTGCCAGGGGTGGACGGGGAACCAGAGAAAGCGGTCGGGATCCTCGCGGCGGCCGCGGAGCACCGCGGCGAAGCGCTCGCGGACGTCGCCGTCGAGCTCGAGCCGGCGCAGCGCGAGGTGGTCGAGGCCGGCGACGGCGCGGTACTCGCCCCGGCCCTCGCGCACCGCCAGCCAGCGCAGCGGCAGCGGGCGGCGGCGCTCGGGGGCGAAGCGGAGGTGGTCCCCGTGGCCGAAGCCGATGCGTCCCTTGTTCGGGACCAGCCAGGGATGGCCGTCCATCTCGCCCTCGATCTCCGCCCAGGGCAGCTCGACGAGCTCGCTCGCGCTGCGCCGCGGCGAGGCGGCGATGTGGCAGTCGGCGAGCTGGGTGGCACGGAGCTCGCGGGCGAGGTGGGCGGTGGTCGCCGGCTCCATCCCCAGGGTGGGGGCGAGGTCGAGGAGCAGGCGCACCGGGTCGCCGGCGGGGGCGCCGTCGCGGCGCACCGAGGCGCGCTGGACGCGCAGCCGCTCATACAGGCGGATGCGTCCGGTGAACTCGTAGACCGCGGCGCCGGCGGTGGCCCGCCAGGCGGTGTCGCCGCCGCCCGGCGCCGGGTCGGCGACGAGCAGCTGCTCGTAGAGGAACTCGGAGAGCATCTTGGCGACCATGCGCTCGCCGGCGGCCTGCCAGCGCCCCTCGCCGAGGGCCTCCAGCGCGGTGGTGACGGTGTCCATCAGGCGACTCCGAACTCGGTGACGACGGTGCGCCGCGGCAGCCGGTGGACCTCGCGGCCGCAGATCTCGTTGACGATCCGGGCGCCGCGGTGGGCGCCGAGACCCAGGTCGGGTGCGCCCACCCCGTGGGTGTGCAGCTCGGCGTTCTGGACGAAGAGGCTCCCCGTCACCGACGGGTCCATCGCCACCCGGTAGTCGAGGCCGACGCGGTAGCGCCCCGCGCCGTCCCAGTCGATCAGCCCGCGAAGCTCCTCGATGCATGCGGGCGGCCGGGTGGCGAACCCGGTCGCGAGCACCGCGCAGCCGGCGGTGACGCGGAGCTCGCGCCCCTGCTCCCACTGCCGGCAGCGCAGCCGCAGGCTGCCGCCCTCGCGCTCGACCCCCTCGACGGCGAGGTGGGGACGCAGCTCGACGGCGGGCTCGACCCCTGCGGCGCTGCGCTCGTAGAGCAGGCCGTAGATCTCCTCGATGGTCTCGGCGTCGATCCCCTTGGAGAGGAGGTCCTGGGTGGGCAGGAGGCGGTCGCGCACCTCCGGTGCCAGGCCGTGGAAGTAGCGCGTGTACTCCGGCGAGAAGTGCTCGAGGGCGAGCCGCGTGTACTCCATCGGGAGGAAGCCCGCGCTGCGGGTGATCCAGGTGAGCCGGTAGCCGTGCGCCGGCTGCTCGCGGAGCAGGTCGAGGAAGACCTCGGCGCCGCTCTGGCCCGAGCCCACCACGACCACCGACCCGGCGCGCCGGATCCGCTCTCGGTTGGGCAGGTAGTCGGCGGCGTGGACGAGGTCCGGCCCGGGCGCGGCCGCCAGCGCCTCGGGGACATAGGGGACGGTGCCGACGCCGAGCACGACGTGGGAGGAGCGCAGCCGCCGCGGCCGGCCGCTGGCGACGTCGTGCAGGTCGGCCTCGAAGAGCGCCTCGCCGGGCAGCCAGCGGAGCGCCTCGACGCGCGTCCCGAAACGGCAGGTGGGCAGCCGCTCGGCGACCCAGCCGCAGTAGTGGTCGTACTCGCGCCGGGGCAGGTGGAAGCGCTCGCGCAGGTAGAAGCGGAGCAGCCGGTCGTGGACGCGCAGGTAGTTGAGGAAGCTGTGCGGGCTGGTGGGGTCGACCAGGCTCACCAGGTCGGCGAGGAAGGGCACCTGGGTGGTGGTGCCCTCGAGCATCAGCCCGGGGTGCCAGGAGAAGCGCTCGTGCTCGTCGACGAAGAGGGCGTCGACGCCGGCCACCCCGTCGAGCAGCGCGGCGAGCCCGAGGTTGAAGGGCCCGATGCCGACCCCGAGCAGATCGTGGACGCGGACCGGCGCGCTCACCGGTGGCGGACCATCAGCGCCGCGCGCTTGTCGGGCAGCTCGATCTCGGCCTCGCGGACGAAGCCGCAGCGCTCGAAGACGTGGATCATCCGGGCGTTGCGGACGTCGGGCTCGGCGACGACGCGGCGGGTGCGCGGCTCGCGGGCGAGCTGCCAGCGCACCACCGCCTCGAGCAGGCGCCGGCCCAGCCCGCGCCCGGTGAGCTCGGGCGGCCCGATGAGCAGGTGCACTCCCTGGTCGTGCTCCCCGGCGCAGTAGTGCTCCGCGAGGGGGTCGCGCGCCGCCCAGTAGAGCTCCCAGTAGGAGACCGCCGTCCCGTCGACCGAGCCGATCAGCGGCTCGACGTGGCCGGCGCCGAGCACGCCGTCGAGGTGGGCGGCGAGCCGCTCGCGGGGGACGTCGAGCTGCCAGAAGGGGATGACGTGGGCCTGGTGCATCCAGCCGTGGAGCAGGTCGAGGTCGGCGACGGGGTCGAGGCGGCGGAAGCTCGCCACCGCACCCCCGGCGAGGGCGGCGTCGAACACCGCCGTGGTCGCGGTCATGCGCCCGCCCCCGCGGCCACCGCGGCGCGCAGCGGGTTGGGGATCTCCACGTAGACCGACTGGCTCTCCATCGGCCCGACCAGCTCGTCCATGTCGTCGAGACGGGTGCGCAGGTTGGCCTTGCAGCGCAGCGTCGGGCCGACCAACAGCCGCTCGACCACCGGCGAGCTCGGGAAGGCGCGATCGGGCGCGGCGAGGTGGCGGGCGAGGCCGGCGAGCAGGTCGGGCTCGGCGGCGAGCCCGGCGCGTCCCATGGCGCCGATCAGCCCCAGCAGGTGGTTGATTCCGAGGTAGTAGCCGAGCCGCTCCTCGGCGACGGCGTCGTCGCAGACGGTGTCGCTCTGCGCGTTGAGGTCGGGGACGAGCCCGCGCAGCCGCCCGGCGCGTGAGCGCCGGAAGTAGTAGCCCTGGTTGTCGCGGTAGCGGAAGCCGGCGGGGAGGCCGTCGCGGAGCAGCACCACGCCGTTCTGCTGGTGGGCCTCGAGGGCGATGCCCTCGGCGCCGTGGAGCCAGAGGATGGGGTCGACCACGACCTCGAGGTAGCGGGCGAACCAGGCGTGGGCGGCCGCCTCGACGGTGCAGGCACGGGCGGTGGCGACGGAGTGGACGTGGTGGGCGAGCGGGGGCGCCCCGCCGTCGGGGGCGGGCTCGCAGAGGGCGGCGACCACGCTCGCCTCGTCGGCCTCGCCGAAGGGGTTCTCGCGGAGCACCACCTCGAAGCCCGACTCGGCGCCGTCCCCCGGCGGGGCGAGGGTCGCCCAGGCGGGGTCGCGGAGGATGCCGAAGCCGGGGAAGCGCGCGGCGAGCTCGTCGCCGAGCCCCGCCTCGAGCAGGCGGTGGACCTCGACGCCCCGGGCCAGCTCCTTGCGCAGGTTGAGCCGGACCGAGTTGGTGATCCGCACGCCGAGGGAGAGCTTGAGCATCCACGGGGTGCCGGGGCGGCCGGCGGTGCGCACCGAGGAGGTCGGCGACCAGGGGGCGCCCTGGCGGCCGTGGTCGACCAGGCGGCCGGCGTCGAGCAGGGCGCGGACGTCGGCGCGCTCGCGCAGTCGCGCCGCCTGCCAGGGATGGACCGGGAGCAGCGCGGCACCGGCGGCGGCGAGGCGGCGCAGCTCGGGGGCGGCGCGGTCGTCGTCGACGAGCAGGCCGGCGAGCAGCGCCGTCGCCGTCGTGGGCAGGGCGGAGTCCTCGACCACCAGCGAGCGGTCGGCGCCGAACCAGTGCAGCGCGAAGGCCGCGCCGAGCTCGGGCGAGTACTCGTCGATCTCGCCGGGGGTCATCGGGGTGCGCGTCTTCGGCGTGGGATGGAGGGGATGGCCGCCGAGCAGCGACTGCTCGGCGCGGAGGAACGGGGTGAGCGGCCGCGCCGGCGCGCCGCCGGCCGCGGCGGCGAGGAAGCGGGCGACGGCGTCGCGGCTCTCCTCCACCGCCTCGACCAGCCCGCGGGGATCGGCGCGCGGGTCGCCGGCGGCGAGCTCGCGGCCGAGCAGCCCGGCCAGCTCCGCAGGCCCGGGGCCTGCCGCCGCGGCGCACCCATCCTCGGTCACTTCAACGGGCAGGTCGAAGAGGTGGTGGCCGGTGGCGGAGTGATGGCGCACCCCGACGAGGAGGGCGGCACCGAGGTGCCGCAGCCGCACCCGCATTCGCCGGTCGCAGAGCTCGGTGTCCGGCTGGGCCTCGCGGAGGAAGCAGTTGAGCAGCGCGGTCACCGCGAGCTCGTCGGCGCGCCGCTCCGCCGCGGTCACCTCCCGGCCTCCAGCGCGGCGCCGGTGCGCGCCACCAGGTCGACGAGCGCGGCGACCTCGGCCTCGGTGGTCGCCGGGTTGAGCAGGGTGAGCTTGAGGTGGACGCGGCCGCCGGCGCTGGTGCGGCCGACCACCGCCGCGCCCTCGGCGAGCAGCCGCCGCCGGATCGCCGCGTTGAGCCGGTCGGAGCGCTGCGGGTGGTCCGGCTCGGGGACGTAGCGGAACACCAGCGAGGCGAGCACGGGGCGGTGGGCCGCCTCCAGCCGGAGGTCCTCGTCGACGCGCGCGGCGGCGGCGGCGGTCAGCGCCAGGGTGCGGTCGACGAGCTCGCCGAGGCGGCGCCGGCCCAGGGTGTGGAGGCTGATCAGCAGCTTGAGTGCGTCGAAGCGGCGGCTGGTGCTCAGCGAGGATCCCACCCGGTCGGGCATCCGCCAGGGCCCCTCCTCGGCGCCGTCCGCGTTGAGGTACGGGACGTCGACCGCGAGCGGCGTCAGCCGGGCGCGGTCGCGGAGCAGCAGCGCACCGCAGGCGATCGGCTGCCAGAGCAGCTTGTGGAAGTCGACCGCGACCGAGTCGGCGAGCTCGAGCCCGTCGAGGAGGGCGCGATGCCGGTCGCTGAGCAGCACCGCCCCGCCATACGCGGCGTCGACGTGGAACCAGATCCCGCGGGCGCGTGCGCGCTCCGCGAGCTCCTCCAGCGGGTCGATGCCGCCGAGATCGGTGGTGCCGGCGGTGGCGACGAGCGCGATCGCGCGCAGCCCCCCGGCGTCGAGGCGGCGCAGCCGCTCGTCGAGGTCGTCGCAGCGCATCCGCCCGTCCCCGTCGACGGCGACGGTCTCGACCGCGGCGCTGCCGAGCCCGAGCACCGAGGCGGAGCGCTGCACCGTGAAGTGTGCCCCCTCGGAGCAGAGGACGCGCTGGTGCGCCGCTTCCGGCCCGAGTCCGTCGACCGCCACCCGCCGGCCGGTGGCGGCGGCGTCACGGGCGAGCAGCAGCGCCATCAGGTTCGACTGGGTGCCGCCGGAGGTGAAGACGCCGCCCGCGGTCGCGGGCAGCCCGGCGAGGCGGGCGAGCTCGGCGACCACCCGCTCCTCGAGGTGGCCGGCGATCGGCGCCTGGTCCCAGGAGTCGAGCGACGGGTTCATCGCGCTCACCAGCGCGTCGGCGGCGACCGCGGCGGCGAGCGGGGCGCAGTGGAGATGGGCGGCGCAGAAGGGATGGGCAGGGTCGACGGCGTGGCGGACGGCGAGGCCGCCGAGGTCGTCGAGGACGGCGCCGAGCTCGCGGCCCTCCTCGGGCAGCACCTCGATCGCCGCCGCCAGCCGCTCCAGCTGGGCGGGGGTGGCGCCGCTGAAGGGCCCGCGCCGCGCCGCCGCCGCCGTTCGCCAGCACTCGGCTGCGGCGTCGAGGGCGCGCTGCAGGGCGGTCAGCCCCGGCTCGCTCCCGGACGCCCACAGTCCGGCGGGCGTCGAGACGCCCACCGCGGACGGCGGAGGGGGTGTGACCGAGAGCCGGCCGCTCATCCGCGACCCCGCCGCATCGCCTCGGCGGCGGCCACCGCGGCGGCGAGCCGCTCGACCACCTCGGCCGACTGGTCCGCGGTGATGATCAGCGGCGGCAGCAGCCGGATCACCGCGCCGTGCCGGCCGCCACGCTCGACCACCAGGCCACGGCGCAGGCACTCGATCTGCACCGCGCGGGCCAGCCGGCCGTCGGCGGGGGGCGCCCCGGTGGCGTCCGGCTCGCCGGTGGGGTCGACCATCTCCATCCCCACCATCAGCCCGCGGCCGCGCACGTCGCCGGCGCAGGGATGGCCCGCGGTCGCCGCGCGCAGCTCCTGCATGAGCTGCCGTCCGGCGCAGGCGGCATGCACGTGGAGGCGGCTCCCGACCACCTCGCGGAGCGTCGCCGTCCCCGCGGCCATCGCCAACTGGTTGCCCCGGAAGGTGCCGGTGTGCGCCCCCGGCTCCCAGACGTCGAGCCCGGAGCGGTAGAGGATCACCGCGAGCGGCAGCCCGCCGCCGATCGCCTTGGCGAGCACGATCACGTCGGGCTCGATGCCCGCGTGCTCGAAGGCGAAGAGCCGGCCCGTGCGCCCCACCCCCGTCTGGACCTCGTCGACGATCAGCGGAATGCCGCGCTCGGCGGTGAGCCGGCGCATCGCCCGCAGCCACTCGTCGGGGGCGGGGTTGTTGCCCCCCTCGCCCTGCACGACCTCGAGGATCATCCCGGCCACCGGCGGGATCCCGCTGCGGGGGTCGTCGAGCAGCCGCTCGACGTGGCGGACAGCGATCCGCGCCCCCTCGCCGCCGCCGACGCCGAAGGGGCAGCGGTAGGCGGAGGGGAAGGGCAGCATGTGGACGTCGCTCGCGGTGCCTCCGAGCGGCGCCCGCAGCGCCACCGGCCCGCTCACCGCGAGCGCCCCGGCGGTCATCCCGTGGTAGCCGCCGCTGAAGGCGAGGATGGTGCGCCGCCCGGTGGCGATGCGCACCAGCTTGAGCGCCGCCTCCACCGCGTCGGTCCCGGCGGGGCTGCAGAAGTGCACCCGCAGGTCGGGGGCGAGGCCGGCGGGGAGGCGGGCGAAGAGCTCCTCGACGAAGGCGTCCTTCACCGGGGTGGCGAAGTCGAGGGTGTGCAGGGGAAGCCCGCTGTCGAGCACCGCGCGGATCGCGTCGGTCACCGCCGGGTGGTTGTGGCCGAGGGCGAGGCTGCCGGCGCCGGCGAGGCAGTCGATGTAGGTGCGGCCGTCGGCGTCGACGAGGTGGATCCCCTCGCCGCGCACCAGGGCGAGCGGGAGCGAGCGCGCGTAGGTCCGCGCATTCGACTCCCGACGCGCCTGGTTCTCCAATAGGCGGCCGCCGGCCACGTCTCTCTCCCCTGCTGCTCCGCGCACAACCCGCGTATTAGATCGCGCTAAGGATAGGAGTTAGCAATGGCTAAGGGCAAGCGGTCCGGACGGCCACCCCGAGGGCCGCCCCTTCGGACATCGACCCCACCGGCACCCCGCGGGCACCCTTACCGAGGCCGGGGAAGTCCGGCCGTGCACCTCCGGGGGGCGTTGAGCGCCTGTGAAGTGGCCGTTGAGAGTCCGGGAAGGGGTGGATGCGATGGTGGTCCTCCGCCGCTGCCCGCCCCCGACGGAGGTGACCGACATGCTCACCACGGCCGATCGCATCGCCATCGCCGTGCACGCCGACGACGTGATCTCGCGCTCCGGGCTGCTCGCCCAGCTCTGCCATCGACGGGAGGTCCTGCTCCTCGCCGACGACCAGGAGGCCGCGGCGGCGGTGGTGATCGTCATCGCCGCCGAGGTCGACGCCGAGACCCTCCGGGCCATCCGCGCCACCCGGCGCAACGGCAGCGCGCGGGTCGTCCTCATCGCCACCCGGCTCGACGACACCGCGCTCCTCGCCGCCGTCGAGGCCGGGGCGGTCGGGCTCCTCCTCCGCTCCGCGGCGAGCGCCGACGGCGTGATCGAGGCGGTGCGGGTGGCGGCGCGCGGCTCCGGGACGATGCCCCCCGAGCTGCTCGGCCGGCTGCTCGACCGGGTCAGCCGCCTCCAGCGCGACGTCCTCGGCCCGCGCGGGCTCAACGCGTCCGGGCTGACCGACCGCGAGACCAAGGTGCTCCGGCTGATCGCCGAGGGCTACGACACCGTGGAGGTGGGCCGCCGCCTCTTCTACTCGGACCGCACCGTGAAGAACATCGTCCACGACATCACCACCCGGCTCAACCTCCGCAACCGCGCCCATGCCGTCGCCTACGCCCTCCGCCAGGGGCTGATCTAGGAGGAAGCGTCCACCCATGCCGACCCTGGTCGCGATCGACCCCCGGGAGGTCTCGGTCGAGCCCGGCGCCGAGGCGGTGTGCGGCGTGCGCGTGCGCAACAGCGGCCCGGTCGTCGACGAGTTCACCGCCGAGGTGGTCGGCGAGGTCGCGGAGTGGGCGCTCTTCGAGGCCGACTCCGTCCGGCTGTTCCCCGGCGACGAGGGCACCCTCCTCCTCCACCTCCGGCCTCCGCGCACCCACCGGCTGATCCCCGGAGCGATCCCCTTCGCGGTGCGGGTCACCGCCACCAGCGTGGGCCCGGCCTCGGCGGTGGTCGAGGAGGGCACGGTCCGGATCACCCCCTTCCACGAGGTGGAGGCGGCGCTCACCCCGCGGCGCTCGAAGGCGCGGATCTCGGCGCGTCACCGGGTTCGGGTCACCAACCGCGGAAACATCCCCACCTCGGTGAAGCTCAGCGCCTCCGACCCCGACGACATCCTCGAGGTGCGCTTCCGGCGCAGGGAGCTCGAGCTCGCCCCGGGTCAGATGCGCAAGGTGCGCACCCGCGTCTGGCCGGCGACGCTGACCGTGGCGGCGGGACCCGAGCCGCACCAGTTCGACGTGAAGGTCGAGGCGGAGGGGTCGCCGCCGATCGAGCTCTCCGGCGCGATGGTGGTGCGCTACGTGGTGCCGCTCTGGCTCCCGATCGTGCTCGTGGTGGTGGTCGGGGTCGCGGTGGTGCTCATCGGGCTCCTCCGCAAGGAGAGCGTGCAGACCCTCGCCACCGACGGCTCCCTCGCCGGCGCGTCGCCGAGCCCCTCGCCCTCCGGGAGCGCGGGAGCCAAGTCAGGGGCGGGTGGCGCCGGGGGAGGCGGGGCCGGCGCGGCGGGCGGGGCCGCGGCCGGTGCGGGCGCCGTCGCCGCGGCATCGTCGGCGGCGACGACCGGCGCGGGAGCGCCTCTCACCGCGACCGAGGCCGCCTGCCTGTCGGGGACACCGGTCGACGCGGGCAGCTCGTACGCCGCCGACGGTACCGCGCAGGACAGCGGGCCCGACCACCAGGACGCGACTGTGCAGGGCGCCACCTACGGTCCCGGCGCGACCGGCACCGGCTCCGACCAGGCCTTCGTGTTCACCGGGGGCACCAGCGCCGTCGACCTCGGCGCCAAGGTCGGGCAGCTCGGCACCTCGAACTTCTGCGTCGCCATGGTGGTCAACACCACCCAGAGGGTCCAGCAGTCGCTGATCGGCGACCGCACCTCGGCTGCCGCGGGCGCCACCTCCTGGGACCTCCGGCTCCAGCCCTCGGGCACGCCGTACGTCGAGCTCGGATCGATGACCGTCAACGGCTACGTCCCCGTGAACGACGGCAAGTGGCACCGCCTGTGCGTGATCCGCAGCAACACGCTGGTCAACCTGTACGTCGACGGCAGGCTCGCCGGCACCACCAATGCGAGCCCGGTGGGCAACGTGTCCAGCGGCGGCGACACCCACCTCGGCTGGGACGGCTCCGTCCCCTACGCCGGCTCGATCGACAGCATCGTCATCGTCCAGGGCTGATGCTCAGTTCTTCGTGAACATCTCCACCTCGGTCAGGGCGAGGTCGCTGCCCTGCGACGAGGGGTACGCCGAGACGACGTGGATCTCCAGCTGGGTGACGCCGTCGCCGTGGCCGATGTTGACCTGCTGCGGGGACGCCTCGTCGGAGAGGTGGACGTCCTGCGAGGATCCGTTGGAGAAGTCGATGTGGACCTGCTGCGGCCTCGGCTGTGAGGTGAAGGCGTTGGGCACGCCGAGCGTGAAGAGCAGCACGTCGACGTTCACCCTCTGCGAGAAGGTGAGCAGCAGGAAGGGCTGGGGATCGCGCTTGAGGTCGGTCGCCCAGAAGGTGTTCTTGTAGCCGTCGACGGCGGCCGATGCGGGGTTGGTCGGCAGCTGCGAGCTGGCCTGGGCCGAGAATGCGTGCACCGGGGTGAAGGTCGGGCTGATGACCCGTTGCACCGCGCCCTGTGCCGCCGCGGCGCGGCCGTTGACGGCGGTGCGGAAGGGCGGCACCGCCGCGTACATGAGCACCACGAGGACGGCGAGCAGGCTGAGGCTCGACCTGCTGACCCGGATCACGTTGACGGTGCGGATGTGCTTGCGATGCGGCCTGTTCTTCGCCGCCTCGGCACCGCCCTTGACGTCGGGCAGCGGACGCCGGGTGATGCGGGCCCAGAGCCGGCGGCACCAGAGCAGGAATCGCCGGTACCAGGGCAGCTTCACGACGTGCACGATCGCGGCGGCGAGCGAGCCGCCGCAGCGGCTGCAGAACTTCCGCGCCGGGTCGTTGGCCTCGCTGCAGGAGCGGCAGACCAGGTCGCCGTCGCGGTAGTCGCGGCTCGGCGCCGTGACCTTCACCGCCGTGAGGCGGCGGGCCATCGCCGGCTTGACCGCGGCGGGCGCGGCCGGCTCCTTCGGTGCCTCGGCCACCGGCACGGGTGGTGGCGCCGCCGCGGGAGCCGAGGGTGGTGGCAGCGGCGGCCCCGGGCGCGCCGCGGCCGGGGGCGGCGGAGGCGGCGGGGGCGGTGGCAGCGCGGGAGGCGGTTTGGGAGGTGGAGGCGGGGCCGCGGCCGCGGGGGGCGGGATCGGGGGCAGGATCGGCGGTGGGGGCGGCGG
>DATARS010000078.1:0-23733 GCA_036269455.1 Candidatus Dormiibacterota bacterium
CTCCCACGCCGCGCGGGAGGCGAAGGCGAGGACCGGTTCGTCGCGCCGCTCCGCCCGTGCCATGCCTGGATTCTTATCATGGCGCCGCTTGACGGGGCCGATGCCGGCACCTCCCGGGCCCGGATTTCCGGACGATCCAAAAAAAGCTCGTCCGGCGTGTCGATCTCGCGGCCCCTCGTTCGTCGCAATAGTAGAGTCGGGGCTCACATCCGGCGAGACCGCCCGGAGGCCCGGATTCCCAACTCAAATGAGATACGACGATGCGATTCATGATCCTGGTCAAGGCCGACAAGAATTCCGAAGCCGGCGCCATGCCGGACGAGAAGATCCTCACCGCGATGGGCCGGTACAACGAGGAGCTGGTGAAGGCCGGCGTGCTGCTCGCGGCCGAGGGGCTGCACCCGAGCTCGAAGGGCGCGCGCGTCCGCTTCTCCGGCGCCCAGCGCACGGTGACCGACGGCCCCTTCGCCGAGACCAAGGAGCTGATCGCCGGCTTCTGGATCATCGAGGTGGCCTCGAAGGACGAGGCGGTGGCGTGGATGTCCCGGGCACCCTTCTCGGGCGGCAGCGAGCTGGAGATCCGGCAGATCTTCGAGGCGAGCGACTTCGAGGTGTGACGCGCCGGGGCGGGGTCGCCGATCCGGTGCGCCCCGCCCCGTCCGTCAGGCGAGCTCGCGGGCGAGCTCGACCAGGCTTCGCACCACCACCCGCGGCGGCTCGCCCAGGGTGTCGAAGACGGCGGCGCCGCTGCGATCGATCCAGGCGGTGCGCATCCCCACCGCCTCGGCGCCGATGATGTCGAACGGGTTGGAGGAGATCAGCCGCACCTCCTCGACCGGGCGCCGCAGCCGCTCCGCCGCATGCCGGTACACCCGGGGCGACGGCTTGTAGACGCCCACCTCGTCGACGCTGACGACCTCCTCGATCGGCGGGCGCAGCCCTGCCTCGAGGACCAGCCGCTCGAGCATCGCCGGGCTGCCGTTGGAGAGGATCGCCAGCGAGTGGCCGGCCTCGCGGAGGAGGTCGAGCCCCTCGGCGACGTCGTCGAAGCGCTGCAGCCGGTCGTAGGAGGCCATCAGCTCGTCGACCTCGCCGGCGGCGAGCTCGATGCCGGCGAGGGCGAGCGCCTGGTGGAGCGAGCGGTGGGTGACCCACTCGAAGTCCTGGTACCGCTCCATCACGCTGAGCCGGAAGGTGTATTCGAGCTGGTGCTGGCGCCAGAGCTCGGCGACCCGCCGCGACGCCGCGCCGGCGAAGCGCTCGAGCTCGACGGCGACGCCGATGGGGTCGACGAGGGTGCCGTAGACGTCGAAGGCGAGCGCGTCGGGGGTCGGCATGTGGGTGCTCCGCGGTGGGGTGGGGGAGGGAGCCGCCATTCTCGCAGCGACGCAGGAATCCCGGCTCCCGGGTCGTATGGGTGGACAGAGCCGGCTGCCCGCCGTCCGGCTCACCCCTCCGCGGAGAGGCCCAGCAACAGGTGGGGAGGGGGAAGGGTTCACTCATGCGCAGTTTTCGTGTGGCCGCGGCAGTGGCCACCACCGCCGGGACGCTGGCATGGGCCGCGTTCGGCATCTCGCACGCACAGCCGGCGTTCGCTGGCACGGCACGATTCGTCGCCACCACCGGGAGCGACGCCAACCCGTGCACCTCGGGTGCACCATGCCTGACGGTCGCGCGCGCGGTGTCGGTGGCGAGCGCCGGCGACACCGTCGTCATCGGCCCCGGCACATTCGCCGGACAGGTGCACATCGACCGGCCGCTGACCGTGAGCGGTGCCGGCGCCAGCCGCACGACGCTGCTCCAGCCGCCCACGATGACGGCCGACGGCGCCGGGAAGAACGACATCGTCCGCATCGACAACGGCGCCACCGTGTCGATGAGCAACCTGACCGTCGCCGGAACCGGCGCCGGCAGCTGCGGTGGGCCCGGCGGCGTGGACCAGGGCATCGCCGTGCAGGGCGGCGCGTCCATGAGCCTCAGCAGCGCGGTCGTGCGCAACATCGGCGACCCGGTCACCAACGGGTGCCAGACGGGCCTCGCCATCAACATCGGCCGGACCGGCGTCGGTGTCGGGCACGCCAGCATCGCGTCGGTGCTGGTCACCTCGTACCAGAAGGGCGGCGTCGTCGTGCGCAACCCGGGGTCGACGCTGAAGATGAGCGGCAGCACGATCAGCGACCCGCCCTCGCCGGCGATCGCCAGCAACGGCGTGGAGATCGTCGACGGCGCGGTCGGCACGGTGTCGGGCAACACCATCAGCGGCAACGAGTGCAACCTCACCACCGTCTGCGGACCGGCGCTGACCCAGACCCAGTCCGCCGGGCTGTTGTCGATCGATGCGGGCGCAGGCACGCAGATCACCGGCAACCGGGTGACCGCCAACGACATCGGCATCTACGCCGTCAACAGCACCCCGGCGGCGGTGACCATCAGCGGCAACAACGCCGGCGGCAATCGCGACGAGGACCTCTTCATCGACGCCGGCACCTCGGCGGCCACGGTGACCTCCAACATCGCCGGCGGCGCCAACTACGGCATCTTCTTCGAGGGTCCCGGCGCCAGCGGTAACACCTTCGCCGGCAACACCGCGACGGGCAACGCCGTGTTCGATCTCATCGACGACGGCAACGCCGGACCCAACACCTTCACCGGCAACAGGTGCGGCACCGCCAGCCCGAGCAAGGCCCACTGGGGCTGCAGGTAGGCGCCGCCACGGACCGAGCCTCCTGGAGCCGCCGGCCACCGGCCGGCGGCTCCGCTATGCTCGGCGGGACGCGACCGGGGCGCCGCCGCGCGGCGGGAGATGAGGCGGAGCATGGCGGGATACATCCTCGACCAGACCTGGGAGCGTGAGGCCGAGCGGCTCGACGCTCTGGAGCGCAGCTGTGACCCGCTGACCATCGCGCAGCTGCGCGCCCTCGGCGCCGGCGCGGGCTGGCGCTGCCTGGAGGTGGGCGCCGGCCGCGGTTCGATCGCCCGCTGGCTCGCCGACCGGGCCGGCGGCGAGGGCTCCGTGCTCGCCGTCGACCTCGACACCACCCTCCTCGACCAGGACCGGCGTCCCAACCTCGAGGTGCGCCGGCTGAACATCGTCGCCGATGCGCTGCCGGAGTCGGCCTTCGACCTGGTGCACGCCCGCCACGTCATCGGCCACCTGCCCGACCGGCACACCGCACTGCGCCGGCTCGCCGCCAGCCTGCGGCCCGGCGGATGGATGCTCATCGAGGACTTCGACTTCCGCTGGGCGGAGCTGCGCGACTGGCCGTGCCACCCGGTGGCCGAGGGCGCGGTCTTCGGACGGGTGTGGTTCAACACCCTGGAGGTGATGCGCGGCGGCTCCTACGACGGCGGCTGGGGGTGGCGCGTGGCCGGCACGATGCGCGAGATCGGGCTCGCCGGGGTCGCCGGCGAGTCGCGCGCGCTGATCGGCGACGGCAACTTCACCGAGATGATGCATCTCACCGTGCTGCGCTTCCGCGACCGCCTCGTCGGCGACGGGGTGAGCGCCGCCGACGTCGACCGCGTCCTGGCGCTGCTGGCCGACCCCCGGAGCTGCGTCACCGCCGCTCCCCTGGTGTCGGTCCGGGGGCGGAGGCCGCCCGCCGGCTGAGCCCCGAGCCTCACCAGCGGCGCACAGTTTCGACAACGTCACCATCGGCGCATGAGGGAGCCGCGGGCGCAACGCCCGCGGCTCCTCCCGGTTCTCAGCTCGCCGCCTGCAGGGCCGCGATGAACCACCGATAGACGGGGGTCAGCGACGGCCCCTGCGGCCAGCCGTTGATGATTCCGATCAGGTTCCAGTAGCGCTCCACGCGCTCGTCGGTGAAGGTCTCCAGGTACCAGACGAGCTCGGCGCGATAGGCGGCGCCGTCGGTCCTGTCGGCGGCGGCCGCGAAGAGACCCACCAGGTCGTCGACGATCGCCGCCGCCTCGGCGGACGCGGGCGCCACCCCGGCCGTCATCGCCGCGCCGGCGCGCCCGACGACCGCCGCACCGGCACGCTGGGTGGCCTCGTCGGTGTCCGAGATGTCCCGCTCGTTGCGCACCCGGGCGCCCTCGGAGACCATCTGCCGGACCCGGTCCCGGAACTCGGGGTCGCCGACGAGTCCGGCGAGCTCGACCCAGGCGTCGATCTGGGCGTCCGACGGCTCCTCGGGCAGCTCGGGCAGGGCGGCCCGCATCCGGCTCGCGAAGGGGTCGTCGGGATGCTCGGCGAAGACGTGGCCGAGGAAGTCCTCCATGATCCGGCGTGCCTCACCCGCGGATGCATTGGCGAAGGCGGTCATGCGCTGTACCTCCTGATGTCCCGCGCCGCTGCGGGCGATGGCCCGCAGCACCGCCCGGCGCAGGGTGAGTTGACGGATGTGCAGGTCGATGGCGTCGGCGTGGGCCGAGGCCACCTCGGAGAGGCTCGCCGTGCGCTCGAGCACCCGGCGGATGGTGGAGAGGTCGAATCCCAGGTCGCGCAGGGTGCGCACCAGCTCGATGCGCGCCAGCCCGTCCTCGTCGTAGCGGCGGTAGCCGGACGCGGTGCGCTCGGCCTCGGGGGCGAGACCGATGTCCGAGTAGTAGCGGACGGTCTTCACCGAGAGCCCGGTGAGCCGCGCCATCTGGCCGATGGAGATGTCCATGGCCGGCAGCCTGGGGTCTCCTGTGGCTGGAGAGTCAAGGCCGTTGCACGGCCGTGACGATGCCCATCGAACAGATGCTCGCCCAGCTGATATGCTCGAACGACCCAGATGCGCCGCCGCCGCGACCCGCGGCCGCCCAGCTCAGATCGTTCTCTCCGTGGACATCGGGGGTATCAGCGGAGGAACGTTCTCGGATGCTGAGGCCAGACGAACGCCACGTCAGTGAGCTGCTGCGGTCCATCTGGACGGGCCTGGACGCCGGGACGGGCCCGGGCCCGGTCGACGACCCCCGCGAGCTCGCGGACGAGATCGCGCGGCTTCGGGGCCAGGTCGAGACGCTCGACGACGAGCTCGACCGGGGCGCCGACGACCGGCGCTGGGACGGCGACGGCGGCGACGAGGCGCGAGCGGAGATGCGGATGCTCTCCGAGACCATGCTCAAGCTCGACGAGCGCCGGCGCTGGACGCTCGCGAGGATCGGAGAGCTCGAGGGGCGCCCCCGCCGCCGCCGGACCGGCCTGGCCTGAGCTCAGATCGGGCCTCTGATACTCATGAGAATGCATATTCTCATGAGTATCGAGTGTGGGATGCCCTCAGGGGGTACGGGTCACCGCGTAGTGTCGGCGCTGGAGCGGGGCATCCGGAGGCGGGCGGGCGATGGAGCTGGCGCGGGTGGTCGGGCTGTGGAGGTACCCGGTCAAGTCGATGCAGGGCGAGGCGGTCGAGGGCGGCCGGCTCGGGCCCGCCGGCCTGACCGGCGACCGCCGCTGGGCGCTCCGTGACGCCGGCGGCGACCGGCTCCTGACCGGCAAGCGGAGCGCGCGGATCCTCGAGGCGGCGGCGCGGCTCGTCGACGGCGCCGCGGTCATCACCCTCCCCGGCGGGACCGAGCTCTCCAGTCGGGACCCGGGCGTCTCGGAGGCCCTCTCCGCCTGGCTCGGCGAGGAGGTGCGCCTCGAGGACGCGGGACCGAACGGCTCCTTCCAGGACGGCGCCGCCGCCCACCTCCTCACCCGCTCGAGCCTGCGCGCCATCGCCGCCCTGGAGCGGGCGGAGCGCTGGGAGGCGCGCCGCTTCCGGCCGACGGCGCTGCTCGAGGCCGACGAGGAGGGCTTCGTCGAGGACGGCTGGGCCGGCCGCGGCCTGCTCCTCGGCGGGGCGCACGTGCACGTGACCGAGCCGACGGTCCGCTGCGCGATGCCGACCCGCGCGCAGCCCGGGGGCATCGCCGAGGCGCTCGGGGTGCTGACCGCGCTCAAGCGCCGCCGCCGCAGCCTGCTCGGCGTCTACGCGGCGGTCCTGAGCCCGGGGCGGGTCGCGCTCGACGACCCGCTGCAGCCGCTCGGTTAGAGGTCGCGCCAGACGTTGCCGAGGACCCGCACCGGGGCGTCGGGTCCCTCCTGGCAGGTGTGGAGCACCTCGGCGCCGATGGGCGGATACATCTCCAGGGTGGTGAGCTCCGCCAGCGGCTCCCAGGCCACGCCGACGAGGCGGCCGTCGAGCCCGGCGCGCAGCGCGCCGCCGCGGATCTCGCCGGCGAACACCAGGTTCACCAGGTGGCGGCCCTGCGGCTCCACCGACTCGCAGAGGAGCAGCAGCCTCCCCACCTCGACCTCGAACCCGGTCTCCTCGAGGAGCTCACGCTCGGCGGCGGCCACCAGGGTCTCCCCCACCTCGACCCCTCCCCCGGGCAGCAGCCGGTAGCTCCGGCCGTTCTTGAGGTGCTGGACCAGGAGGATCCGATCGCCGTCGAGGATGCGGACCGCGACGCGGATCCGGATCGCGCGCATCGGCGGATCATCCCACCTCCCGTTCCGGCCGGGGTCGGTGACGGTTCGGTGACACTCACCTTGACTCCGAACGGGTGTTCGTGTACGCTCGCAACGCGAACAGGCGTTCGTCAGCAGCCCACGACTCAGCACCACCACCATGATCAACTCCCACCCCCTCCACGACCTCGCCCCCGCCAACGCCCGGCGCCGCCGGCGCCGGATGCGAGCCATCGAGCGGCGCATCCTGCTCGCCCTCGCCGGAGCGCTGGTGCTGCTCGTGCTCCTCGGGAACGTCGTCTACGGCGGGAGCAGCGGCGGGACCCAGGTGGTCACCGTCGCCCCCGGCGACACCGTGTGGAGCATCGCCGCGGCGCACTATCCCGATGAGGACGACCTGCGCCAGCGGGTCGACGACATCCTGTCCATCAACCATGTACGCGGTGGGGCGTTGGTGCCGGGCCAGGCGCTGACGATCCCGCCTCCATAGGCGGGGGAGGGCGCGCCCGGCGCTGACCCACGCGCGCGACCGGACCTCACCTCCACTCCGCCCTCGCGCCGCGGCCCCTCCCCTGCTCTCGTGGCAGGTGTCCGGGCGGCGGCTCCTGGCGGCGGGACGGAAGGCGGGGATTCGAGAGGCGCGGCGGTCGGACGCAGGGCGTGACAAGGTTCCCGGCACCGGCAGGTGCGTGCTCGGGAACCTTTCCCTCCCCCGCCGCGTCCTCTCCCCGACCGCCGCGCCGCAGCCGCGTGGCGACGCGACGACGCCCAGGGAGAGATCACGCATGGACAGCAACGGACCCACCGGCAGCGGGCGCTCCCGCCCGCACATCACGCGGCGGCCCCTGATCGTCGCCGGCCTCGTCGCCGCGCTCGCCGCCGGCGCAGGGGGCACCGCGCTCGCCGCGGCCCTCACCCATCACGACGCCGCCACCGCCGCGACCAGCGCGGGCTCCTCGGTGTTCGTGCCCCTCCCCGGGTCGAGCGTCCCCGGGAGCACCGGAACCTCCGCCGGCCTCGCCGCCCCGGCCCCCGCGCTGGGCGCCGCATCGGCCGCGTCGCCGATCGCCCCTGGCTTCGGCGGCGCCGCATCCTCCTCGCCGGTGCTCCCGTACTACGGTGGCTGCACCCCGCAGGGAGCGCAGATCCAGGGCTCGGTGATCAGCGCGACCGGCTCGACCCAGATCGACGTGGCCTCGGTGGGACAGTCGCTCAACCTCAACGCCGGGGTCCAGGACCAGTCGTCGAGCGACGCCGGGACCGCGCTGCGCCAGGCCCAGGCGAAGGTCGACGCCATCGTCAGCGCGCTGGTGAGGGCGGGGATCCCGCGGAGCGCGATCCACAGCTCCTACTACAGCGTCTCGCCGTATCCCGGCGTGCCGGTGCCCCTCGGCGTTCCGGGGAACCAGAGGGTCGAGGGCTTCCAGGTGAACGGGAACGTCAGTGCCACGGCGACCGACCTCGACCAGCTGGTGCGGGCGACCAACGCCGCCGCGGCCGCCGGGGCGAGCAACGTCAGCGTCTCCTCGAGCGCCGGGTACAACGTCGCCCAGCCCTCCGCCGACAAGCTGTCGGCGGCGATCGCCCAGGCCTCGGCGTCGGCGAAGGCGATGGCGACGGCGGCGGCGGACTCGGCGGGGGTGCACCTCGGCGGCGTCCACAGCCTGGTGGTCGCGCCTCCGGCGATGTGCGGCTACGGTGCCGACGGGCCGCAGCTGACCCTTGCGGTCACCTCGGCGTGGGACGTGGCGCGCTGAGCTCAGGCGCCTAGCGGCGGCCGGCGGTGGCGGTCCCGCGGCGCACCGCGGGCTCGTCGCGCAGCCGCGAGCCGTCGAGCAGGCGCAGCCAGGCGGGGGCGCCGGGACGCACCGGGAGGGGGGCGTCGCGGCCGTCCCCGCCACCGCCGTCGTCGTCGGCGTCGTCGGCGCCGCCGGGTTCGAGCATCCGCCAGAGCACCACGCTGAAGGCGGCGAAGAGCGCGAGCTTGTTGAGCAGGGCCATGCAGGCGCCGGCGACCTGCTGGTCGCTCAGCGGATTGACGCCCAGGCTGCGCGCCGCGGCGCCGTAGTCGGTGTAGAAGGCGTGGTGGGCGAGCGCGAAGAGCAGGCCGGCGAAGGTCTGGGGGATGGTGGCGAGCAGGATGTAGCCGAGCTTGCCGAACGAGCCCATGCACCAGCGGCCGCAGCCGCCGGGCTTGACGATCGGCCACCAGAAGGCGAGCGAGACCAGCAGCAGGCTGACCTGCTGGACCGAGTAGAGCTCGGGGTGGACGAGGCAGGCGCGATAGAGCGGCAGCGCGTGCCAGCCGAAGAACACCAGGTTGACGAGGACGATGGCGAGCGCCGGGTGGGCGATCCACTCCAGGTGGCGCATCCGCCCCGACTTCAGGAGCGCGCCAGGGTCGACGGCGAGGAGCAGGAGCGGCGGCACGAAGCCCATCACCAGGGTCACCTGGACGAGGTGGGCGGTGAGCAGGTAGTGGGCGGCGAGGGTCGCCATCGGGGAGACGAAGGCGATGCCGAGGAGGACGATGCCGGCGACCCCGGCCCACGTGCGCCAGCCGAGCGCCCCCTCGCCGCGCCGGCCGGCGGCGAGCACCCCCGCGGCCACCGCCGCGGTGGCCAGCGCGAGCGCCGCCAGCAGCACCGGGCTGAAGGTGGGATCGATCGGTCCGGGCCTCGCCACGGGTCTCCTCCGGCACCGGCGGCAGCTGCCGCTCTGCTGGGGACCTGTCCCTCGTTCGAACCGTAGCAGGCCGTGCGCCGGCAGACCAGCGGGAACCGGGGCGCACGTCCGCCCACCCTTCGGTCACGATAGGTGCCCGTGAGCAGGCAGGATCCCCGCCCCCGGCGTGAGCCGACCATCCCCTACCAGGTGACCCGGCGCACCACCCGCCCGGCGTCGCGGGTGCTCGGCGACATCGCGGGGCTCGACGTCCCCGGGACCCACGTGCTGGCGAGGGGCTCGACGCACCTCGTGCTCGCCCCGGGTCCGGCGTCCCGGTACGGTCCGGGCCTCGCCGTCGGCCTCGGAGTCGCCATCGTCCTCGGGGTGCTGATCGCCTCGGCGGCGTCGGTGGTGCTCATCGCGCTGCTGCCCCTCGCGGTGCTCCCCGGGGTGCCGCTGCTCCTCCGCCACGATCCCCGCCTGGCGGTCGGCGCGCTCGACGGCGACGAGGAGGACGGCGTCACCACGGTGACCGTGAATGGGGACATGTGGAGCGCGCTCGCGATCGCACTGCACAGCTACCTGTCCGGGCTTCCCCTGCCCGGACCGTCGGAGACGTCGGCCGCCTCCTGAGCCGGGGGTCAGCGGAGGACGCGCACCACCGCGACGACGACACCCTCGAGGTGCACGTCGCGCACGTAGATCGGCTGCAGCGCGCTGTTCTCGGGCTGCAGCCGAATCCGTCCCGGCTCCTTGAAGAAGCGCTTGACGGTGACCTCGTGCTCGCCGGTCTGGTCGTTCTCGATCCGCGCCACCACGATCTGGCCGCTGCTGGCGTCGCGCTGCGGGCGCACCACCACCATGTCGCCGTCGTGGATGCCGGCCTCGATCATGCTGTCCCCGCGGACGTGGAGCGCGAAGGCGTCGTCGCCTCCGGCGATCTCCGGCCCGAGCACGATGTGATCCTCGATGTTCTCCTCGGCGAGGATGGGACCACCGGCGGCGACGCGGCCGACCAGCGGCACCGAGAAGCTCCGCGACTGCGCGGCGGCCACCGGCTCCTCACCGACCACCTCGACGGTGCGGGACTTGGTCGGGTCACGACGGATGTGACCCTTCTGCTCCAGCGCATTCAGGTGGTTCTGCACCGTGGACGAGGAGCTGAGACCGACCGCCTGTCCGATCTCGCGGACGGTGGGCGGGTATGCGTGATTCCGAGCGTGATTCCGGAGAAACTCCAGGATCTCCCGCTGCCGGGGATTGAGGCCCTCGACCATGAATCTTTTCCTCTTCGGCTGGCGCGTCGCGGAATGTAGCACGCGCAGCGGGGGAAATGCAAACGTTTGTTCCCGGACATGGGCGGGGCCTGTCCGGACTCGGTGACGGGGCGGCGAGGGTCAGCCGCGGAGCGCGCGAATCCGGCGGCAGGCCTCGTCAATCCGCTCGTCGGGAGCGGTCAGCGACACACGAAACCAGCCCTCGCCGGCGGCGCCGAAGGCGATCCCCGGGGTGACGCTGACAGCCACCTCGTCGAGCAGCCGGGTGGCGAAGCCGCGACTGTCACCGCCGCCCGGGACCGGGCCCCAGAGGTAGAAGGTGGCGTGGGGACGGGCGATCTCGATGCCCGCGGCGGCGAACGCCGCGCAGACCCGTTCCTGTCGCGCGCGGAGCAGGCGATTGCGCTCCGACAGTGCCGCCGGCGGCTCGTCGAGCGCCGCCAGCGCGGCGCGCTGCACCACCGCGAAGATGCCGCTGTCGACATTGCTCTTCACCTGGGCGAGCAGCCGGATGGCGTCGGCGCTGCCCACCGCCATCCCCACCCGCCAGCCGGTCATGTTGTAGGTCTTGCTCAGCGAGTGGAACTCGAGGCCCGCCTCGAGCGCCCCCGGCGACTGCAGCAGGCTGGGCGCCCGGTAGCCGTCGAAGGTGATCTCGCTGTACGGCGCGTCGTGGGCGCAGAGGATGCCGCGCTCCGCGCACCACGCCACCGCCTCGTCGAGGAACTGGGGCGGCGCCACCGCCGCGGTGGGGTTGTTCGGGTAGTTGAGCCAGAGCAGGCGGGCGCGCGCCGCCACCCTGGCGGGCACGGCGTCGAGGTCGGGGAGGAAGCCGCGCTCGGGCAGCAGCGGCATGGCGTGGGGCTCGCCGCCGGCCATCAGCGCGCCGGTCGCGTACACGGCGTAGCCGGGATCGGGGACGAGGACGGCGTCCCCGGGGTCGACGAGGGCGAGCGGCAGGTGAGCGATGCCGTCCTTGCTCCCCAGCAGCGGCAGCACCTGGGTGTCGGGGTCGAGCTCGACGCCGAAGCGGCACCGGTACCAGCGGGCCATCGCGGCGCGCAGCTCGTCGAGCCCGGCGTACGCCGGGTAGCGGTGGTTGCCGGGGTCGCGCAGCGCCGCCGCCGCCTCGTCGACGATCGCCGCGGGGGTGGGCAGGTCGGGGTCGCCGACGTCGAGCCCGATGACGTCGACCCCCTCGGCGCGCAGCCGGGCGACGCGCTCGCGCATGCCGGCGAAGAAGTACGGCGGGATCCGCCCCAGCCGGGCGGCGGCGCGGACTCGCGCCGGGCTCACCGGAGGCTCATCCGCCGCGGAGCTCGCCACGGAACACCGTCGTCGCCGGCCCGGTCATCAGCACCACCCCGCCCGGCTCCCACTCGATGGTGAGCACGCCGCCGCGCAGCTCGACCTCGAGGGCGTGGTCGGCGAGGCCGAGCGCCGAGAGCGCCACCGCGGTCGCGCAGGCGCCGGTGCCGCAGGCGTCGGTCTCCCCCACCCCGCGCTCGAGGGTGCGCTGGCGCACCCGGGCTCTGGTCACGGGCTGCACGAACTCGACGTTCGCCGAGCGGGGGAAGCGGGGATGGCGCTGCAGCGCGCCGCCCACCCGGGCCACCGGGTAGGCGTCGAGGTCGCCGTCGACCACGACCACGCAGTGCGGGTTGCCCATCCCCACCGCGCTCACCCGCAGCCGCTCGCCGTCGACGTCGATGGGCACGTCCAGCGCGGTCTCGCCGTCGTGGTCGAAGGGGACGCTGGCGGGGTCGAGCCGCGGCGGGCCCATGTCGACGCGCACCGCGCCCTCGCCGAGCAGCTCGGTGGTGACCACACCGGCGGGCGTCTCCCAGCGCACCCGCGAGCCGGCGATGCCCTCGTCGGCCGCGAGCAGCGCGGCGCAGCGCACCCCGTTGCCGCACATCTCGGGCTCGCTGCCGTCGGCGTTCACCACCCGCAGGCGCAGGTCGGCGGTGTCCGAGCCCTGGATGAGCAGGATGCCGTCGGCGCCGACGCCGGTGTGCCGGGCGCAGACCGAGGGCGCGAGCGCGGCCCAGTCGACGCGGTGGGGATCACGGTCGTCGACCACCAGGAAGTCGTTCCCCAGACCGTGCATCTTGGTGAAGCGCATCGATGACCTCGCCGGCGAGCCTGTCCACGGGTCCGGCGTCGCGCTCCATCCAGCGGATCCGGGGATCGCGCCGGAACCAGGTGCGCTGCGCCTTCGCGTACCTCAGGGTACGACGCACCAGCATGTCGACCGCGGCGGCGGTCGTGGCGGCGCCGTCGAGGACGGAGAGCGCCTCCCGATAGCCGATCCCGGCGGTGTCGAGGGCGGCGCGGGTGACCCCGCGGGCGAGCGCCGCCTCGACCTCGGCGAGCAGGGCGCCGCCCTCGACGAGGCGGCGGCTGCGCTCCTCCACCATCCGCCGGTGGAGTTCGGGCGCGACCGAGATCGCCACCTGGGTCGCGGGCATCCCGCCGTCGCGCCCGCGCACCGCCAGGGTCCCGCGGACGTCGAGGATCTCGAGCGCGCGCACCACCCGCCGCGGGTTGCGCAGGTCGACCCCGGCGGCGCCGGCGGGGTCGCGGCGGCCGAGCTCGCCGGCGAGCTCGGCGAGCCCCTCGGGGCGCTCGGCGAGGGCGAAACGCCACTCCCGGGTGGCGGCGTCGGGCTCGACGTCGGCGAGGTCGAGCCCGTCGACCAGCGCGCCGATGAAGAAGCCGGTGCCGCCGACCACCACCGGCACCGCCCCGCGGCCGTCGACGTCCGCGACCGCGGCGCGGGCGAGGCGCAGCCAGGTGGCGACGGTGAAGTGCTCGCCGGGATCGCGCACCCCCAGCAGGTGGCAGGGGACGCCGCCCAGCTCCTCGGCGGTGGGCGCGCAGGTGCCGGCGGTCAGGCCGCGGATCACCTGCCGGGAGTCGGCGTTGACCAGCTCGGCGGCGCCGAGACGCTCGGCGACGGCGACGGCGAGGGGCGTCTTGCCGGTCGCCGTCGGCCCGGCGATCACCAGCAGCCGGGGCGCGGTCACGGACGGCGGAAGGCGCGGCGCAGGGCGGAGTGGTCGAGGAGCACCGCGGTGGGGCGGCCGTGCGGGCAGGTGGTGCCGCCGCTGATCGCGCAGAGGCGGTCGAGGAGGCGCTGCTGCTCCGCCGGCCCGAGCGCGTCGCCGAAGCGCACCGCGCTGTGGCAGGCGATCAGCGCGGCGACGCGGTGGCGGCGCTCGGCGATGGCGACCCGCCCGGACTCGTCGAGGGTGTCGAGCAGCTCGAGCAGCAGCCGGGCGACGTCGGCGCTCGCGCAGGCGGCGGGCACGGCGGTGCAGCGCAGCGTCTGCGGACCGAACTCCTCGACCTCGAACCCCAGCGCCGCGATCGCCCCGGCGTGCTCGGCGCGGCGGGCGATGGCGGTGGCGTCGACCTCGACGAGCGCGGGGAGGAGGAGCAGCTGCGAGGCGCCGGCGGGCCCCGTCCGGGGCGCGGGCGCATCCTCGTCCCAGCCGGCGAGGAGCTCGGCGTAGAGCACCTTCTCGTGGGCGGCGTGGGGGTCGACGAGCACCACCCCGAGCGGCGACTCGGCGACCATCCAGGTGCCGCCGGTCTGCCCCAGGCTGCGCAGCGGCGCCAGGGCGGCGACCCCGCCGGGCGGCGCCGCGCCCCCGGCGAGGGCCTCGGCGGGCGGCGCCGGGGGCAGCTCCTCGACCACGGCCCCGTTGCCTCCGGGGCGCGGACGCCGGCTCCAGTCGTCGCTCGCGTAGCGCGGCTGTCCGGCCCCGTCGTGCAGGGAGAGCGCCGCCATCGGATGGGCGCCGTCGCCGAGCATCCCATCCCAGTGCGCCGCCGCGCTGTGGGGCCGGGCGCGCTGCTGCACCGCCTCCCAGCAGGCGCGCTGCACCGCGGCGAAGACGCGTCCCTCCTCGCGGAAGCGCACCTCGCGCTTGGTGGGATGGACGTTGACGTCGACGCCGGCGGGGTCGAGCGCCACCACCACCACCCCGAAGGGATGGCGGCCGCTGGGGAGCAGCCCGCGGTACGCCTCCTCGACGGCGACCACCAGGGCGCGGTTGTGCACCCGGCGGCGGTTGACGACGAGCACCACACCGCCGCGCCCGGCGCGGTGGGCGCGCGGCTCGGAGACGGCGCCGGCGACCTCGATGTCGCCGTCGGCGGCGATGTCGATGAGCTGGCCCGAGGAGGCGGCGCCGAGCACCGCGCGCAGCGCGTCGGTGAGCGAGCCGCCGGGGGTGCGCAGCGCGCTGCGGCCGTCGAGCCGGCAGCTGAAGGCGACCTCGGGGCGGCAGAGCGCGAGGTCGGCGACGGCGCGGACGCACGCCGCCCCCTCGCCGCGCCGGCTGCGCAGGAAGCGCAGGCGCGCGGGCGTGGTGGCGAAGAGGTCGCGCACCTCGATGGTGGTGCCCCGGGCGTGGGCGGCGGCGCCGTGCTCCAGGGTCTCCGAGCCCCGAACCCGCAGCCGCGACCCCGCGCTCGCGTCGCGGTGACAGGAGACCAGCACCACCTCGGCGACGGCGGCGATGCTCGCCAGCGCCTCGCCCCGGAAGCCGAGGCTGACGATCCGCTCCAGGTCGGCGACCCCGCCGATCTTCGAGGTGGCGTGCCGGGCCAGGGCGAGGGGCAGCTCGGCGGCGGCGATGCCCTCTCCGTCGTCGGCGACCCGGATGCGGACGACCCCTCCGTCCTCGACCTCGACGTCGATCCGCGCCGCGCCGGCGTCGAGGGCGTTCTCGCAGAGCTCCTTGACCACCGAGGCGGGCCGCTCGATCACCTCGCCGGCGGCGATGGCGTCGGCGACCGGGGGCGGCAGCAGCCGGATCGCGCTCACGGCGCCTCGGCCCCGACCCGCTGCCGCCACAGCGCGAGCATGTTGAGCGCCGCGAGCGGGGTGAGGCCGTCGAGGTCGAGGCGGCCCAGCTCCTCGACCACCGGGTGGGTGGGGACGGGGAGCGGCAGGCTGAGCTGGGCGCTGGGGGCCGAGCGGGGCCCGAGCGGGCGGGCGCTCTCCATCTCGGCGAGGAGCTCGCGCGCCCGGGCCACCACCCCGCCGGGGACCCCGGCGAGCCGGGCGACGTGGATCCCGTAGGAGCGGTCGGCGCCGCCCTCGACGATGCGGTGGAGGAAGGTGACGCTGTCGCCCTCCTCGACCACCTCGACGCGCGCGTTGCGCACCCGCGGCAGCCGTCCGGCGAGGGCGGTGAGCTCGTGGTAATGGGTGGCGAAGAGGGTGCGGCAGCGCAGCTGCGGCGCCTCGGCGAGGTGTTCGACGACCGCCTGGGCGATGCTCAGCCCGTCGTACGTCGAGGTGCCGCGGCCGATCTCGTCGAGGATCACCAGGCTGCGCGGGCTCGCGGTGTTGAGGATGGCGGCGGTCTCGGTCATCTCCACCATGAAGGTGGAGAGCCCGGCGGAGAGGTCGTCGTGGGCGCCGACCCGGGTGAAGATGCGGTCGCAGACTCCGACCCGGGCGCGCCCCGCCGGCACGAAGCTCCCCACCTGGGCGAGCAGGGTGATGAGCGCCGTCTGGCGCAGGTAGGTCGACTTCCCCGCCATGTTGGGGCCGGTGAGGATGACGATCGGCGTCGTGGCGCCGTCGAGCACGCAGTCGTTGGCGACGAAGGCGCCGGCGGGAAGGCTGTTCTCGACGAGCGGGTGCCGCCCCGCATCGATCTCCAGCACCGCCGAGGTGTCGACCTCGGGGCGGGTCCAGCCGAGATCGTCGGCGGTGTCGGCGAGGGCGCGGCTGACGTCGAGCTCGGCGACGCAGGCGGCGGCGGCGAGGAGCTCCGGGGCGTGGCCGGCGACGAGCGCGGTGCACTCCTCGAGCACCTCGAGCTCGCGGGCGACGGCGCGCTCGCGGACCCCGAGCACCACGGTCTCCTGCTCCTTGAGCGCCGGGGTGATGTAGCGCTCGGCGCCGACCAGGGTCTGCTTGCGGATGTAGTCGCCGGGCACGGAGTCGCGGTGGGCGTTGGGGATCTCGAGGTAGTAGCCGAACACCCTGTTGTAGCCGACCCGGAGCGAGCGGATCCCGGTGCGCCGCCGCTCCTCCTCCTCGAGCCCGGCGATGTAGGTGCGCGCCCCCTCCCCCGCCGCCAGCAGCGAGTCGAGCTCGGCGTCGGCGCCCGGGCGCACCGCGCCGCCGTCGCGGGCGTGTGCCGGCGGGTCGTCGACGAGCACCGCTGCGAGCCGCTCGGCGAGCCCGGCGGGCGCCTCGCAGCCGGCGCCGGCCGCGGTGAGCAGCGCGCCGGGCTCGGCGGGCAGCGCCGCCCGCGCCGCGGGGAGCAGCTCGCACGCGGCCCGCACCCCGCCGAGGTCGCGCGGCGAGGCGAGCCGCTGGACGCACCGCCCCACCAGCCGCTCGAGGTCGCGCACCCCGGCCAGCGCCTCGCCGAGGCGGTGCCGCGACGCCCGCCCGGTGACGAGCGCGGCGACGGCGTCGAGCCGGGCGCGGATCGGCTCGACCTCGAGCAGCGGCTCCTGGAGGCGGGCTCGGAGCAGCCGTGCGCCCATCGCCGTGCGGGTGCGGTCGACGAGCTGGAGCAGGCCCGGCCCGCCGCCGCCGAGCGGCCCGAGCAGCTCGAGGTTGCGCCGCGCGGGCGGGTCGAGCCGCATCACGGACCCGAGCGCCCGCGGCCGCACCCGCAGCCATCCGCCGCCGGTGGCGACCCGCGAGCGTTCGCAGTAGGCGAGCACCGCCCCGGCGGCGGCGATCGCCGCGCCCTGGCCCTCGACCCCGAGACCGCGCAGGCTCGCGGTCCCGGTCGCCTCGCGCAGCCGTTCGGCGCCGCGCACCGGGTCGAACAGCGACCCCGGCAGGGTGCTCCGCGCCGCTCTCGGCGCCAGCGCCGCCGGCGGCTCCAGCCCCTCGGGGAGGAGCAGCTCCGCCGCCGCGAGCCGCTCGCACTCCTCGGCGAGCGCCGCCGAATCGAGCCCGCCGGGCAGCTCGCAGAGCTGGAGGTGGCCGGTGCTCGCCTCGAGCGCCGCGATCCCCACCCGCCCCGGCAGCGGCGCCAGGGCGACGCAGCGCACCGCCCGCGCCGGGTCGAGGAAGGCGTCCTCGAGCACCATGCCGGCGCTGAGCACGCGGGTGACCTCGCGACGCACCAGGCCCCGGCCGGTGGGCTCCTCGACCTGGTCCCAGAGGACCGTCCGCACCCCGGCGTCGAGCAGCCGCCGCAGGTACCCGGTGAGCGCGTGCACGGGGACGCCGCACATGGGCAGGCGTCCGGCATTGCCGAAGGCACGCCCGGTGAGTGCCACCCCCAGGATCGGGGCGGCGCGCTCGGCATCCTCGCCGAACATCTCGAAGAAGTCGCCGAGCCGGGCCAGCACGACCGCATCCGGGTGGCACGCCTTGACCGCCCGGTACTGGCGGAGGATCGGGGTCTCGCCGGCGTCGTCGAGGGTCACCGTCGACCGCGGCGCGGGAGCCGCCTCCTCCCCCGCCGTCGCATGCGGCGCCCCGCCACGCCGTCGGCGGGTCACGGCGCCTCCGCGCCCACCCGCTCGGCGACGAGCTGCCACGCCGACGCCGAGCCCACCACCGCGCGCACCACATCGCCCGCCGCCGCGCTCCCCTCGGGCAGACGGGTCACCCGGTTGCCCCGGGTGCGACCGAACGGCCGCCCGTCCTCGGTCACCCCCTCGACGAGCACCTCGACCTCGCTCCCGCAGAGCTCCGAGTTCCGCTCGAGCGCGATCTGCCGCTGCACCGCGAGCAGGCGGTTGAGCCGGCGCTTCTTCTCCTCGAGGGGGACGTCGTCGTGCCGGCGCGCCGCCGCCGTCCCGGGCCGCGGCGAGTAGGCCTGCAGGTGGACGACGTCGAAGCGCACCTCGCGCATCAGCCGCTCGGTGCCCTCGAACTCGGCCTCGGTCTCGCCGCAGAAGCCGACGATCACGTCGGTGCTCAGGGTCAGCTGCGGCACCGCCGCCCGGGCGCGCTCGATGATGCCCAGGTACTCCTCGACCGAGTAGATCCGCCGCATCCGGCGGAGCAGCTCGTCGTCGCCCGCCTGGACGGGGAGGTGGAGGTGCTCGCACGCCGTGGGCAGGTCGCGCATCGCGGCGAAGAGCGCCGGCGAGGCGTTGCGCGGATGCGAGGTGAGGAATCGCTGCCGCGCCAGCCCGGCGACGCCGTCGACGGCGGCCATCAGCTCGGGCAGCCCGCCGCCGCTCACGGGGTCGCGATAGGAGTTGACGTTCTGCCCCAGCAGGGTCACCTCGCGCACCCCGCGGTCGACGAGCCGGTGGACGTCGTCGACCACCTCGGGCAGCGCCCGGCTGCCCTCCCGGCCGCGCACGAAGGGCACGATGCAGTAGGCGCACATCTCGTTGCAGCCGCCGATGACCGGGACGTAGGCGCTCAGCCGGTCCGACGCCGGCAGCGGCAGCGGCCCGTCGAGGTCCCCCTGCCAGAGCGACTGCAGCCGGGCGAGGAAGCCCTCGGGCTCGCGGACGTCGAAGAGGTAGTCGAGCCCGGGCAGCCGGTCGAGCAGCGCCGACCCGTGCTCGACGCCCATGCAGCCGGTCAGCGCGATCGCCCGGCCGGGCCGCTGCGCCTTCCAGCGCATCAGCTCCTTGAAGCGCCCGTACACCTTCTGCTCGGCGTTCTGGCGCACCGCGCAGCTGATGATCACCGCGAGGTCGGCGTCGTCGAGCGCCACCTCGGGCACGCAGCCGATCTCGGCGAGCTGCTCGCCGAGCTGGAGGCGGTCGGCCTCGTTCATCTGGCAGCCGATGTGCCACAGGTGCACCCGTGGCGCCCGCCCCAGCGGGGCCGTGATCGGCTCGCGCCGCCGCGTCGCCAGCGGCACCGCCTGGAACCGCGACGCCGCCGGGCTGAGCGGGATGAGAGAGGTCACGCCCAGCAGTCTAGGGAGTCACCGGACCGCGCATCCCCCCAGCATAGCGAACAGCCGTTCGCCTCGGGGGCCTACCTCGACTCGACCAGCAGGCGGATCCCGGTCCGCTCCTCGCCGTCGATCGAGATGTCGATGAAGGACGGGATGCAGACCAGATCGATCCCTCCGGGGGCGACGTAGCCGCGAGAGATGGCGATCGCCTTGATCGCCTGATTGATCGCCCCGGCCCCGATCGCCTGGACCTCCACCTTGTGGGACGTGCGGATCACGCCGGCGATCGCGCCCGCCACGGCGACGGGCTTCGAGGTGGCCGAGACCTTGAGGATTTCCACGGGGGCGAGTCCCCTTTCCTACGACGTTGCGAGAACGGCTGGCGGACGTACCGGGGCGAGGCCCCGGCCGGAGAGGAGTGGTGCGAGCGGATTCTCTGGAGCGCGAGCAGGAATGTCAATTGGAGTCATTTCGCGTACTCGACGCAGCGGGTCTCGCGGAGCACGGTGACCTTGATCTGGCCCGGGTAGGTGAGCTCCGTCTCGATGCGCTTGGCGATGTCCCGGGCCATCACCACGGCGGTGTCGTCGTCGACCCGCTCGGGGCGGACCATCACCCTGATCTCGCGGCCGGCCTGGATGGCGAAGGTGCGCTCGACCCCGGGCATCTCGTTGGCGATCGCCTCGAGGCGCTCCAGCCGCTTGATGTAGGAGGCGAGAGTCTCGCGGCGCGCGCCCGGGCGGCCGGCGGAGATGGCGTCGGCGGTGAGCAGCACGAAGGCGCCGATGGTCCTCGGCTCCTCGTCGTAGTGGTGGGCGCGGACCGCGTGGACGACATTGGCGGGCCGGCCGAGCCGGCCGAGGATCTCGGCGCCGATGGCGGCGTGGGAGCCCTCGATCTCGTGGTCGACGGCCCGGCCGATGTCGTGGAAGAGGGCGATCTCGCGCGCCTCGTCCTCGTCGGCGCCGATCTCGGCGGCGATCATCCCGGCGAGAGCGGCGACCTCGGTGCTGTGGACGAGGACGTTCTGGCCATAGGAGGTGCGGAAGCGCAGGGTGCCGAGCAGCTTGACCAGCTCGGGGTGGACGCCCTGGATGCCCGCGCCGAAGCAGGCCTTCTCCCCCTCCTCCTTGATCAGCAGCTGGATGTCGCCGCGGCTCTTGGTGACCATCTCCTCGATGCGGGCGGGATGGATCCGGCCGTCGGTGAGGAGCTTCTCCAGGGTCATCCGGGCGACCTCGCGGCGCACCGGGTCGAAGCCGCTGAGGACCACCGCCTCGGGGGTGTCGTCGATGATGAGGTCGACGCCGGTCGCCGCCTCGAGGGCGCGGATGTTGCGGCCCTCGCGGCCGATGATCCGGCCCTTCATCTCGTCGCTGGGGAGCTGGACCACGGTGACCGAGGTCTCCCCAGACTGATCGGCGGCGTGGCGCTGCATCGCCGCGATGAGGATCTCGCGGGAGCGCTGGTCGGCCTCCTCGCGGACCCGGTCGGAGGCGGCCCGGATGCGGGCGGCGACCTCGGGGGCGAGCTCGCCCTCGACCCGGGCGATGATCTCGGCGCGGGCCTCGCCCTGGGTGAGGGAGGCCACCCGCTCGAGCTCGGTGTGGATCGACTCGCGCTCCGAGTCGACGCGGCCGCGCTGGTCCTCGAGCTCCTGCTCGCGACGGCCCAGCCGCTCCTCCCGGGAGTCCATCTCCTGGGAGCGGCGCTCGAGCGCCTCCTCGCGCTGGGCGCCGCGCTGCTCGAGCCGGGCGAGCTCGGCGCGGCGTTCGCGGTTCTCGCCCTCGACCTCGGAGCGCAGCCGGAGCGCCTCCTCCTTGGCCTGGAGCATCAGCGACTTGCGCTGCTGCTCGAGCTCGGCGAGGGTCTCGCGGTGGCGTTCCTCGTCGGCGGCGCGCGCCGCGCGCTCCTTCTCGATCTGCGTGCGGGCATACAGGATGGCGCCGGCAAGAGCGAGCACGGCGACGGCGGCCAGCCCGATCAGGGCTCCCAGCATCGGTACGGGGGACCTCGTGGATGTGCGGGTCGTGAGGTGCTCTCCACCTCGCGGGGACGGTCGCGTTCCCCAGGGTGTCGGGCGGGTGCGGGGCGGGGACGTACGAGGTCCGGTGCTCCGTCGGCGGGGTGTGCCGACGCCTCCCTCCGGGTAACGGGCGCCATTGTACGAATGCGTCATGGGGATGGGCGCAATCGGCCCCACGGCGGGGCTGGGACCGGAGGGGTTGTACCCTTGCCGGGTGCCCAGCACTCTGCGTCAGGACGGCCTCGCGGAGCCGCCGACGCAACCCGGGGACCCCGCCGGGGCCCCGGCCGAGGGCGCCGGCGATGCGCGGGAGGGGCTGATCCACCGTTCCGCCACCGAGATCGGCGCCCTGCTCGTCGGCTGCGCGCTGCTCCGGGTGGGCGCCGCCGGGGCCGGGCAGGCGGTGCAGCTCGACCTCGTCGACCTCGGCGGCGGCAGGGCCGGCCACATCACCGTCGGGATCGTCGGCGCCGCCCAGGCGGTGCCGGAGATGCTCCTCGCCTTCGGCCTCGCCCGGCTCGCCGACCGCTTCGGCCGCCGCCGCTTCCTCATCGGCGGCCCGCTGCTGGGGATGCTCGCCGTGCTCCTCCTCGCCGGGGCGGTCCATCCCCTCCAGATCGGGGTGGCCCGGCTCGTCGAGGGCGTGGGCGCCGCCGCCTTCGTCCCCACCGCGCTCGGGACGATCGCCGCCGCGACCTCCTCCGACCGGGCGGTCAGGGCGCGGGCGAGCGGTGCGTTCGAGGGCGCCACCCTCTTCGGCTACGCCGGCGGCTTCCTGGTGGGGCCGCTCTTCTATCACGGGCTGGGCCGGGGATGCTTCCTCGTCCTCGCCGGCTTCTACCTCGCCGCCGCGCTCGTCTGCCTGCGCTTCGTCCCCCGCATCCCGCCGCTGCCGGTCAGCCCGGTGGGGGTCATCTGGAGGGCGATCACCGGTCCGGGGCCGATCCGGGTGTTCATCCCCGCCTGGCTGGCGGTGAACACCCTGGTGGGGGGCTGGTACTTCAACCTCGCCTCGCTGCTGCGCCAGACCCGCGACCCCTCCCAGACCCTGGTGCACGGCTTCGACGACCGGATCATCTCCGGCATCCTGCTCGGCTGGGTGGTGCTGCTCCTCCTCGGCATCGTGCTCTGGACCCCGGTCCTGCGCCGCCGCGGCGGTCCCGCCACGATGCTCCGCGCCGTGCCCGGCGTGTACCTCATCGGCGCCGGGGCGCTGCTGACGAACCACCTCCCGCTGGGGTGGGCGCCGTGGCTCCTGCCCATCGCCGGCGCCGGGATCATCATGATCGCCGGCTTCGGCCCCGCCGCCGTCGCCTACCTCGCCGACTGCTCCGAGACGCTGGCCGCGGACCGCTCGGCCCTGATGGCCTTCTACACCATCACCCTCGCCGGGGGCGGCGCGCTGGGATCCGTCCTCGGCGGCCTCTTCGCCAAGTGGTTGCTGCTCGACGGCCTGGTGCTGCTCGGCGTGCTCTGCGGCTCGGTCGCGCTGGTGTCGCTGCGAAGAGTCGTGCGGAGTGAGCGCGGCCCGGGCTAGGGAGCGGGAGCCGGGGCGGTGCCGTTGGCCGGTGGGGTGGTCGCGGTCGTGGCGGTGTCGGCGGGGGGGGCGGCGCTGGGGAGCACGGCGGACCGCACCCGCTGGGCGATCTCGCCGAGCAGGTCGGGGTTCTGGCGCAGGTAGTCGCGGACGTTCTCGCGGCCCTGGCCGAGGCGCATGTCGCCGTAGCTGAACCAGGCGCCGCTCTTCTCGACGATGCGGTGCTCGAGGGCGACGTCGAGGACGCTGCCCGCGTAGGAGATGCCCTCGTCGTAGAGGATGTCGAACTCGGCCGCCCGGAACGGCGGAGCCACATTGTTCTTCACCACCTTCACCTTGACGCGGCTGCCGACCACGTCGAGGCCCTGCTTGATGGAGTCGATCTTGCGGATGTCCATGCGCACCGAGGCGTAGAACTTCAGCGCCCGGCCGCCGGTGGTGACCTCGGGGTTGCCGAACATCACCCCGACCTTCTCGCGGAGCTGGTTGATGAAGATGACGCTCGTGTTGGAGCGGCTGATGGCGGCGGTGAGCTTGCGCATCGCCTGGGACATCAGCCGGGCCTGCAGGCCCACGTGGCTGTCGCCCATCTCGCCGTCGATCTCCGCCTTGGGCACCAGCGCGGCCACCGAGTCGACGACGACGACGTCGACCGCACCGCTGCGCACCAGCACCTCGACGATCTCCAGCGCCTGCTCGCCGGTGTCGGGCTGGGAGATGAGCAGCTCCTCGGTCCTCACCCCGATGCGCCCCGCGTACTGGGGGTCGAGGGCGTGCTCGGCGTCGATGAAGGCGGCCACCCCGCCCAGCTTCTGAGCCTCCGCGATGATGTGGAGGGTGAGCGTCGTCTTGCCCGACGACTCCGGCCCGTAGATCTCGACCACCCGGCCGCGGGGCACGCCGCCGACACCGAGGGCGATGTCGAGGGTCAGCGCACCGGTGGGGATGGCCTCGATGTTGCG
>DATARS010000079.1:0-9976 GCA_036269455.1 Candidatus Dormiibacterota bacterium
GTGCGCGAGGCGGGCGGTGTCCCGGTGCTGGCCCACCCCGGGGCCACCCTCGGCGACCTCGATCCGGAGACCGCGCTCGCCGAGCTCTCCGACGCGGGTCTCCGCGGGGTGGAGGCGTGGACCACCTGGCACCGGCCGGAGACGAGCGAGCGCTTCGCCGCCCTCGCCGGCGCCGCCGGGCTCACCGTGACCGCCGGCGCCGACTTCCACGGACCCACGGTGAAGCCCCACGTGCTCGCGCCCGGGCAGGTGACCCACAACGGGCCCGAGGTGCTCGAGGGACTGCACGCGGCCCGCGTCGAGGGCGCGCAGAGGCCGGTGTCGCCCTGACATAGTTCGCGCCATGGAGATCGACTACGCCTTCTTCGCCGAGACCGCGGCGGTCCCCCCCGACCGCAAGTTCTACGTCCTCGGGGGCGGGCTCTTCCACATCGGGCTCCCCCAGATCCCGGGCCGCGCCACCTTCTGCATCGTCGCCGGATTCCGCTTCGGTCCCGAGGACGCGGAGAAGGCCCACCACGTCGAGCTCCGCTTCCTCGACGGCGAGGGCCGGCTGGTGATCCAGCCGGTCGAGATGAACTTCCAGTCGGGGCCGCCCCCGCCCGGCGAGGAGCTGGACATCTGCCTGCCCACGGTCACCTACATCAGCCCGATGTTCGGTGAGGCGGGGCGTTATCGCGCCGAGTACTGGGCCGACGACGAGATCCTCGCCCGGGTGCGCCTGCGGGTGCAGCAGCAGGCGGCACAGCCGGTGCCCGCGCAGGGCTGAGCCCGGCCTTCAGCGGGATCCGCGGTCCGGCTTCAGGCCCGCGCGCGATGGTGTGCCGGCAATGCTCGCCACCATCCTGTTCACCGACATCGTCGACTCCACGGGGCTCGCCTGGTCGATGGGCGACCGGGCCTGGTGCGAGCTGCTGGCCGTCCACCACTCCCTGGTGCGCGGGTCGCTGCGCCGCCACCGCGGGCGGGAGGTGAAGACCACCGGCGACGGCTTCCTCATCCTCTTCGACGTCCCCAGTGACGCCATCCGCTGCGCCCGCGAGGCGATCCGCGACCTGGGCGCGGCGGGGCTCCGGGTGCGCGCGGGGATCCACACCGGGGAGTGCCGGCCCTTCCAGGGCGATGTCGCCGGGATCGCGGTGCACACCGCGGCGCGCATCGCCGCGACCGCGGACGCGGGCGAGGTGCTGGTCTCGAGCACCGTCGCCGACCTCGTCGCCGGGTCGGGGCTGACCTTCGCCGATCGCGGGCTCCACGCGCTGCGGGGCCTGCCGGGTCCCCGGCGGCTGCTGCGCGTCCTGCCCGCCGCGGCCTCAGCGCCGGCCGTTCTGCGCGTAGTCGTAGAAGCCGCGCCCGCTCTTCTGACCCAGCCAGCCCGCGGCGACCATGCGGCGCAGCAGCGGCGGCGGCGCGTAGTCGGCGTTGGCGTACTCGGCGTGCAGCGCCTCGCACACGAAGAGGGTGGTGTCGAGGCCGATGTAGTCGAGCAGCTGCAGCGGGCCCATGGGATGACCGCAGCCGAGGCGCATCCCCTCGTCGATGTCCTCGCGCGTCGCGAACCCGGACTCGTAGACCCGCACCGCGTGGGTGAGGAAGGGGATGAGCAGCAGGTTGACGATGAAGCCACCGCGGTCCTGGGCGACGATGATGTGCTTGCCCAGGGATTCGCCGAACTCACGGGTCGTGCTCAGCGTCTCCTCGCTGGTGGCGATGCTGCGCACCAGCTCGAGCAGCTTCATCACCGGGGGCGGGTTGAAGAAGTGGGTGCCGATCACCCGGTCGGCACGGCGCGTCGCCCGGGCGATCTCGATGATCGGCAGCGACGAGGTGTTGCTCGCGAGGATGGCGTGCTCGGGGGCGATGGCGTCGAGCCGCTCGAAGAGCTCCACCTTGTCGGCGAGCCGCTCGGCGATCGCCTCGATGACGATGTCGCAGCCCTCCATCGCCCCCAGCTCGGTGGTGAAGCTGACCCGCTCGAGGATGGCGGTGACCTCCTCCTCGGAGAGCTTGCCGGTCCTGCGCCCGCGTTCCAGCGACCGCTCGACCCGGCGGCGCGCCGCCGCGAGCGGCTCGGCGGCCTGCTCGCACACGGTCGTGGTCAGGCCGGTGCGGGCGCAGACCTCGGCGATGCCCGAGCCCATCAGGCCGCCGCCGACGATCCCCGCGGTGCTGATCGCCATATCGATCTCCGTGTCCTGACTCGACGAACAGCCACCCGTCCGGCTGGATGGCGCGCGCACATATCCTGCCGAAAACGGCCCGCGGCGCGACCTGCCGCGACCGGAGGGGTGGGGCGGGCCGCCGGACCGCCTGAGCGTCCGGCGGCCTGCCCGGCCGGCTCAGCCCGCGGCGAGCTGGCCGCGCACCGCGCCGCCGGGGTACCTGTCGTTGTGGATGTTCACGTAGTAGCCGTTGGGGTCGCTGGCGATGCCCTGGATCACCGCCGCCGGGACGGACGTGCAGGTGTGGGCGGTGGTGGCGCTGAGGAGCACCACGATCGGCCCGCTGGTGCCCTTGCCGCCCTTGTGGATGTGGGCGGCGTTGGGGGGTGGCGCGGCGACCGGCCCGTTCCAGGTGAGGTCGTAGCAGACCTCGCCGGTGACCTCGTCGAGGGTGAGCTTGGCGGTGCCGGTGCCGCCGGGCGGGCCGGGCGACGGAACCTCGTCGGCCGCTGACAGGGCTGCGTGGTAGGGCGACGCGGCGGCCGGCGCCGCCAGCACGGGGCTCGCCGCGAGGCCCAGCCCCATCACGGGCAGGACCATCATGATCCGAAGTGCGCGCATGTCGTTCCTCCTGGGGTGCGATGGGTCATCGCACCGTCACGGTTGCCTTCATCTGTGGGTGGAAGTCGCAGTGGTAGGCGAACGTCCCGGCCTGCCCGAAGGTGTGCTGGAAGCTGCCCGAGGTGAGCCCGTTGGGCGGGCTGCCGAAGCTGTTGTCGTCGGCGGTCACGGTGTGGGGGACGCCGCCGTCCTCGAAGTTCCAGGTCACCAGCCCGCCCACCGGCAGGGTGATCGCCGTCGGGGTGAAGGCGAGGTTCTTGATCACCACCGTCGCCGGCGTGCCCCTGAGGGGAGAGGGGTTGGTTGCCGGTGAGGAGGAGGAGGGTGCCTGCTGCTGCCCGCATCCCGCGGCCAGGAGGCCGGCCAGCAGCGCGAAGGTCGTCCATCCGACCCGCCCGGTCTGGATCAACACTGGCTCCTGAGGAGACGCGTCCGAGCCTGGCGACCCCGGACCCGAGGCTCCGGAGTGTGGACGCGCCCGTTCAGGGAAGACCGAATGCCTCAGTCGGCCGTTGCAGCAGGCTGCTCCGGTTCCTGATCGCTGAAGTCGGCGTAGAAGGCCTGGCCGCAGCCGCAGGCGCTCTTGGCGGCGGGGTTCGCGAGGCGGAAGCCGCGGCCCCGGTGCGAACTCTCGTAGTCGAGGATCCCGCCGGCGAGCATCGCCATGCCGTCGCGCTGGACGGCGATGTGGACGTCCGGGGCGGCCTCGAAGACGACGTCGTCGCCGTTGACGGCGTCGAGCTCGAAGTACACCTTGAAGCCCTGGCAGCCGCCGAGCCGGAGGTCGACGCGGAAGGCCGCGCCGGGACGTCCCTCCTCGACGCGCAGGGCGCGGATCGCCTCGACGGCGTCGCTGGTCCACAGCAGGGTGGGGGTGGGGGAGGGGGAGGGGGCGCTCATGAGTGGTGACTATGATGGCACCGAGATGCCTGAGATCAGCCGGGTCGCGCTGCTCAGCGACGACCTCATGTTCCAGAGCCAGCTCGGCGCGGCGGTGCGGAGCTGGGGCGGCACCCTGCTCACCGCCCGCGGCGGCGACCTGCCCGAGGCCGACGCCGTCTTCGTCGATCTCAACCGCGAGCCGGAGCCGCGGCTCGACGCCATCGTCGCGCTGCGCCGGGAGCGGCCGGGCACCCCGATCGTCGCCTTCTGCCACCACGGCGAGAAGCTGCTCCGCGAGCGGGCGATGAGCGCGGGGGCGAGCAGCTGCGTCACCAACGGCGCCATCCAGGCCACCGCGCTGCGGCTCGCCGGACGGCCCGTCCCCGCGGAGGCGGCCGAATGACCGACCTCGACACCCGGCTGCGCGGCGCCGCCTCCCGGGTCGCCGGGGAGGTGGTCGAGATCCGCCGCCACCTCCACCGCCATCCCGAGCTCTCCCACGACGAGCACCGCACCGCCGAGCTCTGCGCCGAGCGGTGCGAGGCGCTGGGTTTCACCGTGCGCGGCGGGGTGGGGGGCACCGGCGTCCTCGCCGACCTCGACAGCGGGCGGCCCGGGCCGACGGTGATGGTGCGCGCCGACATCGACGCCCTTCCCATCCGCGAGCGCGGCGAGGACCGGGTGGCGCGCTCCGAGGTCGACGGGGTCATGCACGCCTGCGGCCACGACGGCCACACCGCCATCGCCCTGGGCGTCGCCGCGGTGCTCACCGACCTCGGCGCCGACTGGGGCGGGCGGCTGCGGATGTGCTTCCAGCCCGCCGAGGAGGTCGCCGAGGGGGCGATGCCGATGATCGCCGACGGCGCCGCCGAGGGCGTCGACCGGGTCCTCGGGCTCCACCTCTACACCCCGCTGCGCGCCGGCCGGGTGGCGGTGACCCCCGGGGTGCTCTTCGGCAGCGCCGACGAGTTCGGCCTCACCATCCGCGGCCGCGGCGGCCACGGGGGGCTGCCCCACGACGCCATCGACCCGGTGGTCGCCGCCGCACAGGTGGTGCTCGCGCTCCAGACCATCGTCAGCCGCGAGACCTCGCCCTTCAGCCCCGCGGTGGTGACCATCGGCCGGATCACCGGCGGCACCGCCTTCAACGTCATCGCCGAGGAGGTGCACCTGCGCGGCACCGTGCGCTCTCTGGAGGACGGCGAGCGCGAGCGGATCCTCCGCCGCTGCGCCGAGATCTCCCAGCACGTCGCCGCGGGGCTGCGCTGCGAGTCGGTCTACCAGCGCTACAGCGGCTGCCCGCCGGTGGTGAGCGACGCCGAGAGCGCCGAGCTGGTGCGCCGCGCCGCGGTCGCCGCCGTCGGCGACGACATGGTCGACCACGCCCACCCCGTCACCGTCGGCGACGACGTCGCCTGCTTCCTCGAGCGCGTCCCCGGCTGCTACTTCCTGGTCGGCGCCGGCGACGCCTCGGGACGGCCGGTGGCGCCCCACCACCATCCCGAGTTCGACCTCGACGAGCGCTGCCTCCCGGTCGGCGTCGAGGTGCTGACCCGCGCCGCGCTGGCGGCACTGGGCACGGCGTAGCAGTGGACCCGTACGACGTCATCGGGCTGCGCCGCCGCGCCTTCTCGACGATCCGCGACCTCAGCCCGCGGCCGCCGTCGGTGTCGCGGACGGTGATCATCATCCCCATGGAGATCAGCCACGCGAGCATCGCCGGCTTCGTCCACGGCGGCACCATCATGCGGCTGGTCGACACCGCCGGCGGCATCGCCGCGGCGCGCCACTGCGGCGGTCCCACCGTCACCGCGTCGATGGACGACATGAGCTTTCTCGCCTCGGTGCACATCGGCGACCTGCTCACCATCCGCTCCCAGGTCAACGACACCGGCCGCACCTCGATGGAGGTCGGGGTGACCGTCGACGTCGAGATCCCCGGCGCCGAGACCGTCCACGTCTCCACCGCCCACCTGGTCTTCGTCGCCCTCGACGAGAACCGCCGCCCCGTCCCGGTGCCCCCCCTGGTGCCCGAGACCGAGGACGAGCGCCGCCGTCAGGCCGAGGCGCGCATCCGCCGCGAGCAGCGGCTGCTGCGCAAGGAGGCGCTGCTTCAGGCGCGTTCCGAGGAGGCCGCGGGGCATTAGAGGGAGGCCGCGGGGATAACCACGCGTCGGGTTTCGTCAAAAACCCGGCATTGCAAAAAACGCGTCAATGTGCCACACGCGGCCGGTTCGGCGGTATGCTCGCACCGGCCCGTCATGCAGCCGGCGTGGCCGTTCGACTGTGGGAGGGGATCCCTGTGAAAGGAAGGTTCGTGCGCCTCGTGGCAGGCGCGTTCGCGTCCACACTGCTCGTCGTCGGGCTCGAGGGCACGCTCGCCGTCACCGAGGCGAGCATGCCCTCGATCGCGGGGACACCCGCGTGTGCCCAGGCCAGACCCGGACAGGCGGTCTGCCTGGCCCGGTACATGGCGGCCCGGCCGCAGGACGCAGGCGGCCTGCTCGGCGGCCTCCTCGGCAGCGGCGGGCTCCTCGGCGGACTCGGGCTCGGCAGCCTGCTGGGCACCGCACCGGCACCGGCGCCGGCGCCGCCGCCGACCCAGACGCCGTCCGGACCGCAGCACGGCTTCACCGCCGCCGACCTGCGCAGCGCCTATGGCATCGCCGGCATCGGCGCCGCCGGGCGCATCGTCGCCGTGGTCGACGCCATGGACGATCCCAACGCGGAGTCCGACCTCGGCGTCTACCGCGCCGCGATGGGTCTGACCCCGTGCACGACCGCCAACGGCTGCTTCCGCAAGGTCGACGCCAGCGGCGGGACCAGCTACCCCGCCCCCGACGCGGGCTGGTCGAAGGAGACCTCGCTCGACCTCGAGATGGTCTCCGCCGCCTGCTCCGACTGCCGCATCGTGCTCGTCGAGGCGGCCACCCAGGACATCCCCGTGCTCGGCGCCGCCGTGAACTACGCGGCGAGCATCCCCGGGGTCGCGGCCATGAGCCTGAGCTGGGGCGTGCCCGAGCAGGCGCAGCAGGTCGGCTGGGACCAGTACTTCAACCATCCCGGCATCCCCATCGCCGCGGCCGCGGGCGACTCCGGCTTCGGGACCGTGTTCCCGTCGGCGTCGCCGTACGTGATCGCGGTGGGCGGCACCACGCTGACGCGCGACTCGAGCGCGCGGGGCTGGAGCGAGACCGCCTGGAACGGCACCGGCAGCGGCTGCAGCTCCTATGAGCCGAAGCCAGCCTGGCAGACGGCCAGCGGCTGCGCCCGGCGCGCGACCGCCGACATCGCCGTCGACGCCGATCCCGCCACCGGGGTCGCGGTGTACGACAGCTACCAGGCGGCCGGCTGGCTCCAGGCGGGCGGCACCAGCGCCGGCGCGCCCTTCATCGCCGCCCTCTACGCGCTGGCCGGCAACGCCGCCGCCAACGCGGCGCCGGGCCCGTACCTGTACAGCCACACCGCCGCGATCCACGACATCGTCTCGGGTGGCAACGGCTTCCTCTGCCTCGGCAACCCGATGTGCACCGCGCGGCCCGGCTGGGATGGACCGACCGGCCTCGGCAGCCCCTCGGGGCTCGCCGCCTTCTGAGCTAGAGTGATCGGGTGATCCCGCGAGCCCGTCACGCCGCCGGCGACGCCGCGGCGGGCTCGCGGGCGCTCGACCATCTTCACTTCCGCCGGGTCATGGGACACGTTCCCACCGGCGTCGCGGTGGTCACCGCGCTCCACGACGGCGAGCCCGCGGGACTCACCGTCGGCTCCTTCACCTCGGTGTCGCTCGACCCCCCGCTGATCTCGGTCACCGTCGACCGCACGGCGCGGAGCTGGCCGAGCATCCAGGCCGCCGGCGCCTTCTGCGTCAACCTCCTCGCCCACGACCAGGTCGAGCTCTGCCGGCGGTTCTCCAGCCGCGAGACCGACAAGTTCACCGCCGTGGCGTGGACTCCCGCGGAGAGCGGATCGCCGGTGCTCCAGGGCGTGGTCGCCTGGGTCGACTGCGACATCGACATCGTGCTCGAGACCGGCGACCACCATCTGGTCGTGGGCCGGGTGCGCGACCTCGACGTCGTCCGCCACGTCAGCCCCCTGCTCTTCCACCGCGGAGGCTACGGGCGCGCGGAGTCCGCCGGGCCGGCGTGACCGGTGGCTGAGCGGGACGCCTCCGTCCTGAGTGAGGCCGGCGGGGTGACGCTCGCGGGGCACGCCGCCGCCGGCGACGCTCCCGCCCTTGTGGTGGTGCTGCGGACCGGCGAGCTCGCCCTCTTCCGCGGCACCGCGGCGTCGCCGCGGCGATGGTGGCGGAGCCCCCTCCTCTCCGGCGCCGAGCCGGTCCACGACGCCGCCGCCTGCGCCACCGCCGCCGGGGTGCACCACGGCGTCAACCGCCACTCCCTGCTGGTGGCATGCGCCGCCGGTGGTCCCGTGGCGCGGGCCGGACTCGCCGGGGCGCTGCTCGCCTGCGCCGCGGACGTCGACGAGGCGGCGCGACTGCTCGAGGAGGCTGTGCCCGGTCTGGAAGCGCCGGACCGCGTCTGGCTCGCCGGCCCCGACCGGAGCCTCGCCGTCGACGTCGACGGGGCCGGGATGCGGGCGGCGATGACGCCGGCGCCGTCGCACGAGGCGGCCGGCCTCGCCGGGATGCGGGAGGCGCTGCGCGCGCGGGTCCCCGGCGCGGCGGTGTCGGCGATCGCCGCCTGTCTCTCGCCGGCCGGCCCGGAGCTGCTCGTCTGCCTCGGGCCGCCGGCGGCCGGGATCTTCATCCGGCAGTGGCCGGGGATCCCCGCGCCGCCGCCGCTCGACGCCGGCGACGCCCCGGCTCCCCTCGGCGTCCTCGCCGCCTCACTGCTCGCCGTCCGCGACCGGGACGGCGCCGCCGCCCTCGCCGCCGCCGAGGCCGGGGCGCTCGCCGAGGGGGAGGAGGCCGAGCGCCAGGCCCGGATGATGGACGCCGCCGGCGACGACCACGGCGCCGAGGTGCGCCGCGCCGTCGCCCAGGCCCACGCCACCGAGCTCGCCATGACCGCGATGCGGCGCCTCCTCCCCGAGCCGAGGGGTTCCCGATCCCACCCTATAATCGGCTGACCGGACACCACCGTATGCTCGTCAATCCACCACCGGACCGCTGCGACAACTGCAAGCGGGTGGCTCGCGCCGGGTTCGGGACAGGGCTGTCGGCGGGCGATCCCGCCGCCTGGATCCCCCTCTACGGACCCGATGCGAGCGTCACCCTCGACAACGGCAGCGTGGTCACGCGTCGCGGGCGGGGATGGGCGTGCAGGAGGTGCGGTCACACCGTCCCGCTCTCGCGCGAGCATCTGAAATGACCCCGTCACGAGGCAGCATGGCCATCGATCAGGCGCCCCTCACCAGCCGCGACGTCTCCAGACGCACCCCGATCACGCGGCAGTTCGTCCGTTTCGCCTTCCATCACATCGACCCCGAGTGGCGCCGCCGCAGCGCCGCCGACCGCGCCGCCGACCGCGAGGAGCTGGTGGCGCTGCTCGAGGAGACCGCGGCCGCCCCGGGCGTGCTGCTGCGCACCTACAGCCTGGTGGGCACCCGCGGCGACGCCGACCTGATGCTCTGGCTGATCAGCGATGACCTCGACCAGCACCACCGCTTCTCCGCGCGCCTCAACCGCACCAGGATCGCGGCCCACCTCAGCTGCCCGTACCACTACTTCGCGATGACCAAGCGGAGCATGTACGTCGAGAGCCACGAGCACGAGGGGCAGGAGGGGCGCAGCAACCGGATGGTGATCGTCCCCGGGACGCGGAGGTACCTCTTCGTCTATCCCTTCGTGAAGACCCGCGCCTGGTACCGCCTCTCCAAGGAGGAGCGGCAGCGGCAGATGGACGAGCACATCGCCATGGGCCACCGCTATCCGTCGGTGAAGATCAACACCACGTACTCCTTCGGGCTCGACGACCAGGAGTTCGTCGTCGCCTTCGAGAGCGACTCGGTGAGCGACTTCCTCGACCTCGTCCACGAGATGCGCGAGAGCGAGGCATCGACGCACACCGTGCGCGACGTGCCCTCGTTCACCTGCATCGCGATGCCGCCCGCGGAGATGGTCGCGGCGCTCGGCTGAGGAAGCTGTGAGGAGGGGCCCGAAGGCCCCTCCCCTGGCTCCCGACTGTGAGGTGGGGATCACCGGGACGGCGCCTAGCGGCGCTCGTCCTCCTCCCGCTTGGTCTCGGGATTGCCGCCAGGCGTCATCGTCGCGCCACCGGGCTCGTGATCACCCCAACGCTGCTTGCGCTCGCGGGCCTGATCGCCCGTCTCCTCGAAGTCCTTCGCCGGCG
>DATARS010000080.1:0-16377 GCA_036269455.1 Candidatus Dormiibacterota bacterium
CGAGGTGCTGCGCCTGCTCGAGGAGCGCGGTGCCGCGGACATCGTCGTCTTCGGCGGCGGGATCATCCCCGACGAGGACATCCCGCCCCTTCGGGAGATGGGGGTGTCGCGGATCTTCGGCCCCGGGACGTCGCTCGACGACGTCGTCGCCTTCGTCAACGAGGCGTTCGGCGAGAAGGCGGGGGCCGGCGCCTAGCAGCGCCTAGCAGCCGTCCAGCAGGGCGGCGACCGCGACCGCCCGGGCGCGGGCGGGGACGGCGGCGAGCCAGTCCTCGTCGCAGCCCCCGCACCGCGTTCGAGGGCTGCGACAGGAGTGGCTCGCCGCCGTGCCCGCCCGCGAGCGGGCCACCGCCGTCGCGGCCAGGCTGGTCGCCGCCTAGCTACTGGCGCGAGCCGGCGCGGTCGCCGAAGGCCTCGTTCACGAAGCCCACGACGTCGTCGAGCGAGGTGCCCGGGCCGAAGATGCGGCTGACCCCCATCTCCTTCAGGGGCGGGATGTCCTCGTCGGGGATGATCCCGCCGCCGAAGACCACGATGTCGCCGGCGCCGCGCTCGCGGAGCAGCCGCAGCACCTCGGGGAAGAGGGTCATGTGCGCGCCGCTGAGCAGGCTGATGCCGATGCCGTCGACGTCCTCCTGGATGGCGGTCTCGACCACCATCTCCGGAGTCTGGTGCAGCCCGGTGTAGATCACCTCCACGCCGGCGTCCCGGAGCGCTCGGGAGATCACCTTGATCCCGCGGTCGTGACCGTCGAGCCCGACCTTGGCGGTGAGGATGCGGATCTTGCTCGTCGCCATCGGCGTGGGATTGTACTTGGTACCATTCGCGCCCATGCCGCTCTCCCTCACCGCACGCCCTCGCGACGTCACCGGGCGCCATGTCCACGCGCTGCGCCGTGAGGGGCAGGTCCCCGCGGTCGTCTACGGGCACCGCCAGGAGCCCATCTCCATCCAGGCCGACGCCAAGGAGATCGACCGGATCTGGCAGCGCGCCGGCCGGACCCATCTCGTCGACCTGCTCATCGAAGGGCAGCCGCTTCGCCGGGTGCTGATCCGCGAGTTCCAGCGCAACCCCCGCAACGGGCGTCCGATCCACGCCGACTTCTTCGCCGTCAACCTGCTCGAGAAGCTGACCGTGGACGTGCCGCTGGTGCTCGTCGGCGATTCCCCGGCGGTCTCCGACCTCAAGGTCGGCCAGCTGCTTCAGACCATGAACACGGTCAAGGTCGAGTGCCTGCCCACCAACCTGCCGCCCCAGCTGACCGTCGACGTCAGCGGCCTGATGGCGGTCGACGACAGCGTCACCCTCGCCGACGTCACGCTCCCGGAGGGGGTCGAGCTCGCCGGCGCCGAGCCCACCGAGGTGGTGGTCAAGATCGCCGCGCTGCGGGTCCGCGAGGAGGTCGAGGAGGAGGGTGCGCCGGCCGAGGCGGGGGCGGTTGAGCAGGCCGGGGAGGCCGAGGCGAGCGGGGAATGACCCGGCGGTGAGCCTCACCGGCCCACCTGCGGTCGCCGACGACCACCTCTGCCCGGAGATCGATCCGCTGAACCGGCTGTGCGGCTGGATCGACGCCCAGATCCCCTCCGCCGGCCCGGCGATCAGCCGCATCCTCGGTGCCCTGGTGGTCGTCGTCGGGGTGACCATCGCCGGCCGGGTGGTCCGCCGGCTCGTGGATCGCGGCCTCGAGAGGACCTCCGCCGACCGCCAGGTCCGCAACCTCCTCCACAACCTGCTGAGCGTCGCCACGATCGTGCTCGCCATCCTCGGCGGCCTGAGCGCGCTGGGGCTGTCCTTCAGCGTCCTGGTCACCTCCTTCGGGCTCACCGGCCTCGCCGTCGGCCTCGCCCTTCAGGACCTGCTGCGCAACATCCTCGCCGGCATCTTCCTGCTCATCGAGCGGCCCTTCCGCATCGGCGACGCGATCACCGTCGGCGACCTCAGCGGCACCGTCGAGACCATCGAGCTGCGCACCACCGGGATCCGCACCTTCGACGGCCGCCTCGCGGTCATGCCCAACCTCAACGCCTTCAACGGCACGGTGATCAACACCAGCGCCTATGCGCTGCGGCGCTCCACGGTGTCGGCGTGGGTCCCGCACGGGCAGGACCTGGAGTCGGTGTTCCGCGCCATCGACGGGCAGCTCCGCGAGGTCACGGCGATCGCCCGCGAGCCGGCGCCGCGGATCGTGCCCAAGCTCGAGATCGACGGCGGCGTGACCCTGCAGGTCTGGTACTGGCTCGACTACCGCAGCAACGACGAGAACGCCGTCGCCGCCGAGGTGGTCAGGCGGCTCTACGGCGCGGTCGGCTCACCCTGACGCGGCGGACGACGCGGCGGCCATCACCCGGCCGTCGCGCTCGGACATCTCCACGTAGGCGCGGCGCGGCTCGCCCAGGTAGACCTGGCGCGGGCGGGCGATCCGCAGCTCCCTGTCGAGGAGCATCTCCTCCCACTGCGCCAGCCAGCCGACGGTGCGCGGGATCGCGAACATCACCGGGAACATGTCGGTGGGCAGGTTGAGCGCCTGGTAGATGAGGCCGCTGTAGAAGTCGACGTTGGGATAGAGCCGGCGCCTGACGAAGTACTCGTCCTCGAGGGCGATGCGCTCGAGCTCGGTGGCGATGTCGAGCAGCGGGTGCGACCGGGTCACCGCGAACACCTGGTCGGCCATCTGCTTGATGACCTTGGCCCGCGGGTCGTAGTTCTTGTACACGCGGTGGCCGAAGCCCATCAGCCGCTCCTTGCCGGCCTTGACCCCCTCGATGAACTCGGGCACCCGGTCGATGGTCCCGATCCGCATCAGCATCCGCAGCACCGCCTCGTTGGCGCCGCCGTGGAGCGGACCGTAGAGCGCGGCGATCGCCGCGGCGGTGGCGGAGTAGGGGTCGGGCTGCGCCGAGCCCACCGAGCGCATCGCGTTGGTGGAGCAGTTCTGCTCGTGGTCGGCGTGGAGGATGAAGAGCACGTCGAGGGCGCGCTCGATCTCCGGCACCGGGTGGTACTTCTGCTCGACCATCTTGAACATCATGTTCAGGAAGTTGCCCGGGAACGAGAGGCCGTTGTCGGGGCGGACGTAGTAGAGGCCCTTGGAGTGGCGGTACGCGTAGGCCGCGAGCGTGGGCATCTTGGCGATCAGCCGGTAGAGCGAGATCCGGCGCTGGGCGGCGTCGTGGATCTCGGTCGCCTCCGGATAGAAGGTCGCCAGCGCGCCGACCGTCGAGAGCAGCATCCCCATGGGGTGGGCGTCGTGGTGGAAGCCGTCCATGAAGCGCTTGATGTTCTCGTGCACCAGCGTGTGCATGGTGATCTCGTGCGACCAGTCGGCGTGCTGCTCGGCGGTGGGCAGCTCGCCGTGCACCAGCAGGTACGCCGTCTCGAGGAAGGTGCTCTTCTCGGCGAGCTCCTCGATCGGGTAGCCGCGGTACAGCAGGATGCCGCGGTCGCCGTCGATGTAGGTGATGCGGCTGGTGCACGACGCCGTGTTGAGGAATGCGGGGTCGTACGAGACCAGCCCGCCGGTGTCGTCGTCGGACACCTTGATCTGCTGCAGGTCGCTGGCACGGATGGCGCCGTGCGTGATGGGCAGCTCGTAGCTGCGGCCGGTGCGGTTGTCGGTGACCGTCAGGCTGTCGGACATCAACTCATGAGTCTAGGGAGTCCAGCTGCGCGGCGTGCTGCTCCAGGTGTCCGACGAGGAAGTCGTCGACGATCTGGGCGACGGTCAGCGTCCCCAGGGTGGGGTGGACGCCCTTCCGCTCCCAGGCGGTGGCGTCGAGCTCGCCGAGCAGGTCACGCAGCGCCGCCGCCTCCTCACGCAGCGTCGCCATCAGCGCCTGGGGCGACTCGTTGCGTCGCCGGTCGATGGCGCCGAGCCTCCACGGGTCGGTCTGGGTGCGTCCGAAGGGCGGGGGCTCGTCGGAGGCGAGCACCACCCCGACCTCGACGATCCAGTAGGGGATGAACTCGGCGAGGTGCGCCCACACCTGCCCCTGGTCCCAGCGCTCCCCGGTGCGCGGATCGGCGGGGGTCATCCCCGCGGCGGTTGCCAGGGCGTGCGCCTCCAGCCGGGCGAGCACGCTGTCGAGCCGGGCGGTGAACCCGGCGGCGGGGGTGGTCACCCGGCTTCCCCTCTGCGCAGTGGTCGCAGCGGCACGCCCTCGACGATACGGTTGCGCAACCGGCCCAGGCACTCCACCTCGAGCTCGACCTCGTCGCCGGGCCGCAGCCAGGGGTACGCCTCGCCGCCGTGGACGAGGGAGAGCTCGAGGATGCACCCGGTGCCGCAGGTGCCGCTGCCGGCGACGTCGCCGGGGACCAGCTCGGTGCCGCGCGAGGCGTAGGCGAGCATCTCGCCGAAGCTCCAGTGGATCTCCGAGAGGTTGGCCCGCGAGTACTCCCGGCCGTTGACCGTCGCGGTCATGGCGAGGTCGAAGGCACGGCCGGCCCGCCGCCCGGCGAGCTCGTCCGGCGTGACCAGCACCGGGCCCAGGCTGGTGGCGAAGTCCTTGCCCTTCACCGGCCCCATGCTGAGGCGCATCTCGCGGCGCTGCAGGTCGCGGGCGCTCCAGTCGTTCATCACGCAGTAGCCGGCGATCCGCGCCTCGGCTTCCTCGGGGTCGAGGTCGCCGCCGCCGCGGCCGACCACCGCGGCCACCTCGAGCTCGTAGTCGAGGTCGGCGCAGCCCGGGGGCACGGCCACCGGGTCGCGGTCGCCGCGGAGCGCGCGCGGGTTGCTGAAGTAGAAGACCGGCAGCTGGTACCAGTCGGGGTCCATCTCCAGGCCACGGCGCTGCCGGGCGGTTCGCACGTGCTGCTCGAAGGCGTAGAAGTCGCGGAGCGAGGGCGGCACCGGCACCGGCGGGCGGAGGCGGACGGAATCGGGGTCGACGACCTCGCGGGGATCGCGCAGCGCGGCCACGCCGGCGGCGGCGAGTCGCTCGCCGTCGTCGCCGAGCAGGTCGACGATGGCCGCCCCCTCGGGCAGGGCGTGGAGCCTCCCCGCGGCGAGCACGCCGACCCGGTCCGTGTCCGAGCCCGGATGGCGATAGGTGGCGAGCCGCATCGAGGGCGATGATAGGCTCCCTTCCCACCGGTCAGAACCCGGATAATGGTGGACTTGGAGGTCACGCCGGGGCGACGCGCCCGGGTGTCGAAGAGCGGGGGTGCGCCTGGGGGGGCGCGGGAGGTGAACACGTGGGGCTCTGCTTCGACCTGCCCCTGGGGTTCGAGGCCGCGGGGGCGGCGGCGCAACGTGCGGAGGCCGCGGGCGTGGACGGCCTGTGGACGGTGGAATCGGACCACGATCCGTACATCCCGCTGGCGCTCGCCGCGGCGGCCACCGAGCGGGTGCTGCTCGGCACCGCCATCTCGGTGGCCTTCCCGCGCAGCCCGATGGTCCACGCGATGATGACCTGGGACCTCCACCGGCTCGCGCCCGGCCGGGTGGTGCTCGGCCTCGGGAGCCAGGTCAAGGGACACAACGAGCGCCGCTTCTCGGTGCCCTTCGACCGGCCCGCGGCGCGGCTGCGCGAGATGGTGCTCGCCATCCGGGCGATCTGGCGCTGCTGGCAGGAGGGCGCGAAGCTCGATCACCAGGGCGAGTTCTACACGCTGACGCTGATGACGCCCTTCTTCAATCCGGGACCGGTCGAGGGGGCGCCGCTGCCGCCCATCTACCTCGCCGCCATCAACCCGGGGATGATCCGGATCACCGGTGAGGTCGCCGACGGCCTCCACCTCCATCCCCTGACCTCGGCGCGGACGCTCGACGAGTTCACCCTGCCGAAGCTCCACGAGGCCGCACGGGCGGCGGGACGCGAGCCCGCCGAGATCGTCCTGGCGGCCCCGGCGATGCTCGCCACCGGCCGCACCCGCGCCGACGTCGAGGCCGCCCGCGAGCCGCTGCGCAGCCAGATCGGCTTCTACGGGAGCACACGGACGTACCGGCCGCTGCTCGAGGTCCACGGCCGCGGCGCGCTCGCCGACCGGCTCCACGAGCTCTCGGTGGCGGGCCGCTGGTCCGAGCTGGGGGCGGCGGTGGACGACGAGCTGCTCGATGCCTTCACCATCTCGGCGACCTGGGACGAGCTCCCCGACGCGATGATCGGCCGCTACGCCGGCCGGGTCCACCGGGTGGTGCCCTACGGCCGGATCGACCCGGAGGCGCCCTGGGCCGAGATCGCCCGCGCGGTCCGCGCCGGGTCCGAGCCGGCTGCGGTGGGGGGACGGTGATGAGCCTCGCCGTCACCGCCGCGGGTGAGGCCACCCGTGACCGCATCCTCCGTCTCGCCGACGCGCTCTTCGCCGAGCACGGCTACGCCCGGGTCTCGATGCGCCTGGTCGCCACCGCCGCCGGGGTCACCAAGCCGGCGCTCTACTACCACTTCCGCAACAAGGACGCCCTCTTCGAGGAGTGCGTCCTCGGCACCCAGAAGCGGATGGGCGAGATGCTCCGATCGGCCTCGGGCTCGGCCGGCTCGCTGGACGACCGGGTCACCGCGGTGGCCCAGATCCTGCTGACCGGCAGCCCGCACCATCCCGTGCTCATCCAGAACGACATCGCCGAGCACCTGCCGGCGGAGGTTCGCGAGCGGCTCGACCGGGGCTTCCAGGAGAACGTCATCGCCCCCCTCGCCGGCCTCTTCGCCGACGCGGGCACCCGCGGTGAGCTCCGCCCCGACGTCAGCGACGAGATGGCGGCGTCGAGCATCCTCGGGGTGTGCATGGCGTTCCTGCCGGTGGCTCCGCCCGGGAATGCCGTGGCGGCGGTGGCCCCCACGGCGGGGATGATCGCCGACGTCGTCCTCCACGGGGTGAGCGGACGGCCGGCCGCTCCGTGAGCGACCACGTCAGGGTGGTGCTGCTGCGCCATGGCGAGACCGAGTGGAGCCGGGCCCTCCGGCACACCGGGCGCAGCGACATCCCCCTGGACGAGCAGGGGCGGCGCGCGGCCCGCGAGGTGGGCCGCGCGCTCGCCGGCATCGAGTTCACCCGGGTGCTGGTCAGCCCGCTCGGCCGGGCCCGGGAGACCGCCGAGCTCGCCGCGCTGCGCGGGCCGGTGGAGATCTGCGACGACCTCGTCGAGTGGGACTACGGCGAGTACGAGGGGCGGACCTCCGCCGAGATCGACGCCGAGCGCCCCGGCTGGTCGCTCTGGACCGACGGGGTGATCGGCGGCGAGACCCTCGACGAGGTCGCCGCCCGCTGCGACCGGGTGGTGGCACGGCTGCAGGAGCTCGAGGGCGACGTCGCCGCCGTCGCCCACGGCCACGTGCTCCGGGTGCTCGCCGCCCGCTGGGCGGCGCAGCCGGCGGCGCTGGCGCAGCGGCTGGTCCTCGGCACCGCCCGCCTCGGCCGGCTCGGGCACGAGCACGGCGCCCGCGCCATCACCCTCTGGAACAGCGCCTCGCCGTAGCCGGTCAGGCGGAGCGCGGACGGCGCCGGCGTCGCATCGGGGGCGTCATGCTACCGGGTGGCACGCCGGATCCACCCCCTGGCATGATCGGCCGCCGCTGAGGTGCGTCCCATGGCCGACCTTCCCGTCTTCGTCAACTGCCGCGACCGGGTGACGCCGCTGCGGGCCCTCGTCGACTGGCTCGAGGGCGCCGGCTGCACGCGGATCCACCTCGTCGACAACGCGTCGACGTATCCGCCGCTGCTCGACTACTACGCGCGCTCGCCCCACACCGTGGTCCGGCTCGGCCGCAACGTCGGCCACCGGGCGATCTGGGAGAGCGGTGCGGTGCAGGAGCACGCCCCGGGCGAGCACTACGTCGCCACCGACCCGGACATCGTCCCGGTCGAGGACTGCCCGCGGGACGCGCTCGCGTGGTTCCGCGAGCTGCTCGACCGCCATCCCGACCGCGACAAGGTGGGCTTCGGGCTGCGCATCGACGACCTGCCCGATCGCTATCGCTTCGCCGGCGAGGTGCGTGCGTGGGAGGGGCAGTTCTGGACGCGCGAGGTCGAACCCGGGGTCTACGACGCGCCGATCGACACCACCTTCGCGCTGCACCGGCCGGGGACCGACTTCGCCGCGCCGGGGGCGATGCCCCACACCGCCCGCAGCCTGCGCACCGGCCTCCCCTACGTCGCCCGCCACACCGCCTGGTACGTCGACAGCGACCACCCCGACGATGAGGAGCGCTACTACCGCGAGCACGCCCGCCCCGACACCACCCACTGGAACGCGGACACCCTCCCCCAGCGGCTGCTCGACGGCATCCGCGGCCTGTCTAATGCCGGCGGAGCTGCATGACCCAGCCGGGCGGATTGATCGGGATCGTCACCAGCGTCCCCGGGGCGGCGGCCTCGAGCACCGCGGCCTGGTCGGCGGGGCGGAGGTCGGCGTAGGCGGGATACCGCCAGGAGCGGACGTCACCCTGGACGACCGCGACCGTCAGCGCCGCCACCAGCAGCGCCGCCGGCAGCCGGGGTGCGCGGGAGCAGAGCCAGAGCAGCGTCGCGGTCCAGGCGATCACCGGGATGAGGAAGTAGCGCGCCCCGCTGGAGGTGAACGCGACCAGCGGCCACTGCGGGACGTCGAAGCTGACCATCGGCTTGACCAGCGCGAGGCCGAGCAGCAGCCCGGAGAAGAGCAGCAGCAGGCGCAGCTCGAGGGGGCCGCGGCGGAGCGCCAGGCCCACCGCGACCGTGCCCGCCGCGAGCACCACCAGGCTGAGCGCGGCGGCGTGGGGTGAGGCGGTCGCCGGCGCCCCCGGCGCGGCCTGCTCGCCGGTCAGGCCGGGGAGGAGCAGGCGGTTGACGAGGATGTGGGCGAGAAGCGCCGGGGTGGCGCCGAGCGGGGCGGGGCTGCGGGTGTCGAGGGTGCTGAGCGCGGTGATCCCCTGGACGGTCGCGATCACGGCGGCGATGCCCGCCAGGGTCAGCGTCCAGCGCGAGCGGCGCACCCACCAGGCGGCGAGCGCGACCACCGCCAGCGGGATCACGAACGGCCCGCTCAGGCCGCAGAGCAGGAGCACGGCGAGGTCGAGGGCACGCCACCGGCGGCTCGGGCTCGGCGTCGCCGCCACCACCATGAAGCCGAGCACGGCGAGGTGCCACTGGGCGTTGGTGACGGTGACGTGCACCTCGAAGTTGGGGATGAGCAGGTAGAGGGCGCCGAGCAGCCCGCGCATCCACCGCGACGGGATCGCCGCCTCGAAGCGCCGCGAGAGCAGCAGCGGCGCGGGGAGGATCTGGAGGGCGATGGCGACGAGGTTGAAGAGCAGCGGCGCCCCGGCCACCCCCAGCGGCTGGGAGAGCCCGGCGACGGCGACCGACAGGGTCTGGTGGTAGCCGTTGTAGGAGTCGAGCAGGGGATGCAGCCAGCCCTGGTTGTAGGTGCTCGCGAACCAGAGCTTGCCGTCCTCGGCCCAGAACTGCGGGTTGGTGAGCGCGTCGGGCCGCCGCGAGATCACCACGAGGGCGCCGAGCGCGGTGAGCAGGAGGGGCGCGAGCAGGCCGCGGCCCGGCTCGACCCGTGGGGTGACGCGCATCGATCGGTCCACAGTCGCCCGCGCAGGATACCCGCGGCGCGCCCGGGGCCGGGAGGGGCCCGTGCTATCCTCCGGGCTCCTCATGACCCAGCCGCAGACCTACGGGGACGCGTACTACACCGCCTACCGGGGTGGCCCCTACGAGCGTTCCGCGACATGGCTCGCGCAGTTCGCCAAGGTGGCCGACCGCATCGCCGCCGACATCCGGCCGCGCACCGCGCTCGACGCGGGCTGCGCCAAGGGGCTGCTCGTCGAGCAGCTGCGCGAGCGGGGCGTCGACGCGGAGGGGATCGACATCTCCGACTTCGCGGTGTCCTCGGCGCCGGAGGAGGTGCGCGCCCACCTGCGCGTCGGCTCCATCGCCGAGCCCTTCGGACACCGCTACGACCTCATCGTCAGCACCGAGGTGCTCGAGCACCTCGAGCCCGACGACTGCGAGCGCGCCGTCGCCAACATCTGCGCGCACACCGACGACGTGCTCTTCAGCTCGACGCCGAGCGACTTCGACGAGGCGACCCACGTCAACGTGCGTCCCCCCGAGTACTGGGCGGAGCTGTTCCTGCGCCACGGATTCGTGCGCGACATCGACTACGACGCCAGCTACGTGGCCGGCTGGGCGGTGCGCTTCCGCCGCACCCGCGACCCGCTCGAGCGCCAGATCATCGCCTACGAGCGCGAGCTCGCGCGGCTGCGCAGCGAGAAGTTCTCGCGCGACGACCTGCTCATGCGTGTCGACGAGCGCATCGACGCGCTGCACGCGGAGGCGCGCGAGCAGACCGGGGCGCGCGAGGCCGAGACCCGCGAGCGCGAGCGCGTCGAGGGGCTGCTGCGCCGGCTCGACTCCGACCTGATCAACGCCTCGCGGCAGATCGACGAGCTCGACGACCGCCGCCGCCAGCTCGAGCAGCACCGCGCCGAGCTCGAGCGCCGCCTCAACGTTCTCGAGTCGGCGATGCGCGGAGTGCCACACCGCGTCGCCGGCAGGGTGCACCGCGTCGCCCGCCGCGCGATGCCGCACCAGACTCGGCGCGGGGATGCGCTGACCAGCGCCGCGCGAGCTGCGACGGTGCTGCGCGAGGAGGGGCCCCGCGGCCTCGTCGAGCGCGCCCGCCGGCGGCGCGAGCGCCGGGCGGCCCTCGAGGACGCGCCGCCGCCGCTCGACCCCGCCAACATCCGCTATCACCAGTGGCTGGCGGCCACCGAGCCCGACGCCGAGCAGCTGCGGCTCATGCGGTCGGCGTCGCGCAGCTGGGCGTGGCGGCCGGTGGTGAGCATCGTCATGCCCGCCTACCAGTCCGAGCCCTGGTACCTGATCGAGGCCATCGAGTCGGTGCGCAACCAGGCCTACGAGAGCTGGGAGCTCTGCATCGCCGACGACGCCTCGCCCTCGCCGGCGGTGCAGGAGACGCTGCGGCGCTACGCGGACGAGCCGCGCATCCGCACGGTGCGCTGCGAGCGCAACGGCGGCATCGCCGCCGCCTCGCAGGCCGCCGCGGAGCTCGCCACCGGTGAGCTCGTCGCCTTCCTCGACCACGACGACGTGCTCGCGCCACAGGCGCTCTACGCCGCGGTGCGCCACCTCGCCGCCCATCCCGGCGAGCGCATCGTCTACTCCGACGAGGACAAGCTCGATCCCCACGGGCGGCGCATCGACGTCCACTTCAAGCCCGAGTGGTCGCCGGAGCTGCTCGACTCCTGCAACTACATGTGCCATCTCACGGTGATGCAGCGCTCGCTCTTCGACGAGGCGGGCGGCTTCCGCACCGGGTTCGACGGCAGCCAGGACTATGACCTCTTCCTGCGCTGCACCGAGCGGGTGGACGGGGTCGGGCACATCCCCGAGGTGCTCTACAGCTGGCGGATGCTGCCCCAGTCGGCGGCGGCGTCACCCGAGGCCAAGCCGGCCGCCTACGAGGCCGCGCGGCGGGCGCTGCAGAGCGCCTGCGACCGCCGCGAGGAGCGCGCCTTCATCGAGCACGGCCACGTCAAGGGCTTCTACTTCGTCCGCCGCGCCATCCACGGCGACCCCAGCGTGGCGGTGATCATCCCCACCCGCGACCGGGTCGACCTCCTCCAGGAGCTGCTGCGGAGCATCGAGGTCAACACCGGGCCGCGCGACCTCCGCATCGTCATCGTCGACAACTGCAGCACCGATCCCGCCACCCGCGCCTTCCTCGACCACGGTGGCCACCGGGTGGTGCGCCACCCCTGGCCCTTCAACTTCTCGGCGATCGTCAACCAGGGGGTGCGCGAGGCCGGCGACGTCGACCACGTGCTGCTCCTCAACAACGACATGGTGGTGCGCACGCCGACCTGGCTCGACGGCATGCTCGAGCACAGCCAGCGCAGCGGGATCGGAGCGGTGGGGGCGCGGCTGCTCTTCCCCGACGGGAGCGTGCAGCACGAGGGCGTGCGCATCGGCGCCGAGAACCAGCCCGCGTACCACCTCGACCTCTCCCACTACTTCGGCATGGGGCGCTGCACCCGCACGGTGAGCGCGGTGACCGGCGCCTGCCTGATGGTCAAGCGCTCGGCCTGGGACGAGGTCGGCGGCTTCGACGAACGGCTGCGGGTGATGTACAACGACGTCGACTTCTGCCTGCGCCTCCAAAAGCGCGGCTATCGCAACGTCTACACGCCGCTCGCCGAGCTGACCCACCACCACTCCGCGAGCCGCAGCCGTGCCCTGGTCCTCACCGAGGACGTCCAGGCCTTCGTCGAGCGCTGGGACCCGCTGCGCCCCGGTGCCGACCCGTACCTCTCGGCGCACCTCGCGACGCTGAACCCGCTCTCCTACGGATAGAGCCGGCGGAGCCTGCGGGCGAGGCGCCGCAGCGGCATGCGGCGTGCCGGCGTGGCGGCGATGATGCGGTGCTCGGCCACCGCGACGGGGACGGCGACGACCTCGCCCCCGGCGTCGCCGTGGAGGCGGTCGCGGCGGTGGAGGACGGCGCAGCCGTCGGCGGTACCATCGGGCGCGGGCGCCTTGGTCTCAACGACGAAGCCGTGCTCCTCCATCCGCCCGGTGGCGTGCACGCAGGCGCCGCGCGCGGCGGCGCACGCGGGATCCGCGTCGAGCGCGCCGCCGAGCACCGCGGCGAACTGGGGATAGAGCACGTCGCCGTCGTCGAGGAGGCAGACCAGCTCGCCCCGCGCCGACGCGAGCCCGGCCTCGCGCAGCTCCTCGACACCGCCACGCGCGTCCTCCACCGCGACGACGCGCACCTCGAGGAGGCCGCAGAGGTGATGGGTCAGCTCGTCGACCCGCGCCCGGTCGCCGGGATCGGCGCTCTGCAGCACCACGATCGCGCACACCCCGGGATGGGTGAGCGCTGCCACCGAGTAGAGGGCGTCGCGCAGCCGCGCCACCCGCCCCGGCTGCGTGGTGATCACCACGTCGAGCCCGCGGCTACCAGCGCAGGGGGGCATAGTTGAGGTCGGGCAGGTCGACGATCAGCGGGTGCGCCGCGGCGAGCGTCCGCGGGCGGATGGTCGCGAAGGTGCGCAGCGCCCGCTCGGCCACGTCCGCGGGCGCGGCGGCGCGCATCGCCTCGGTGTAGCGCTCCACCGAGGCCTCGCCGAAGTAGCGCTGGCGGACGAAGAGCCCGCCGACGTAGCCGTGATAGATCTCGTTGCTCAGGTCCTTGCCGTGGTCGCCGTGCTGGGTGACGTGGACGCAGCGCGCCGCGGGCTCGAACACGCAGCGGTGGCCCGCCAGCCAGGCCCGCCAGCTCAGGTCGACGTCCTCGCAGTACAGGAAGATGCGGTCGTCGAAGCCCCCGAGCTCGGCGAAGACGTCGGTGCGCACCAGCAGGCAGGCGGCGCTGCACCAGCCGGTCTCGCCGGTGGCCGGGTCGTGGACCTTGGGGTGCTCGTTGGGGAACTGGCAGGCCTCGACGAGCGCCGGCCGGGGGGCGCGGGCGGCCCGGTCGACGAGGCGGAGCAGGCAGTCGTGGAAGGGGATGGCGTCGGGGTTGAGCAGCAGCAGGTGCTCGGTGTCGGCGCCGGCGCGCGCGGCGAGCAGGTTGTGGGCCCTGCCGAAGCCGAGATTCCCCTCCGCGGAGTCCTCGTACTCGAGCGTCAGCCGGGGCGACAGCGCTTCGAGCAGCTCGCGGCTGCCGTCGCCGGGGCTGTTGTTGAGCATCCGGACGCGCAGCCGCTCCCGCGGATACTCGAGCCGCTCCAGGCCCCGCACCAGCTTGGGCAGCCAGCGCGATGACCGGTACAGCACGACCTGGACGGCGACCGGGGGTGTGCTGTCCACCCCCGCGATGCTACTTGGCGCGGTACCTGTCGAGGAACCGGAAGATCGCGGGCAGGTTGTAGGGGATGGGCAGGTCGTGGCCCTCGCCGACCATCGGCACGTACGAGACCTGGGGGCCGGTGATGGTCGGCGTCCCCGCGTGCCAGTCCTTGGTGCCCCACCAGAGCTGGTAGGGGATGTTCACCACGGTCGGAGGGTTGGTGGCGCCCGAGGGGATGATGGTGTCGAGGTGCTCGGTGGTCGGCAGGTGGCTGAAGGGCAGGAGGCCGACGGCGGCGGACACCGAGCCGGGAGGCGCCGCGGCGAGGTAGCTCAGCAGGGTGAGCGTGCCCATCGAGCAGCCGATCAGGGTGACCGGCCGGTTGGGGCTGTACTTCGCCTTGAGCGCGGCGACGGCGGCGACGGCGGCCTTGTTCCCCCAGCTGGTCAGCCCGCCCTCGTCGGTCATGATCACCCGGTAGCCGTCCGCGGCGGCGGCGGCGAGCAGGTCGGGCATCGCCGGGTGGTCCGCCGGCTCGCCGAGCCCGTGCAGGTAGATGAGCACCGGCTTGGGAGCCGCGGCCGCCCCGCTGTGCGGGGGGAGCGTCGCCGCCGACGCGCTGAGGAGCTGGCTTCCGGAGGTCTTCTGGACGCCCCAGACGCCCATGGCGGCGATCACCCCGGCCATGGCGCCCGCGGCGGCGGTGACCATCAGCCGGTGCGAGAAGGCCGGCGAGAGGCGGATCGGGCGCGGGCTCTGGGCCGCGCGGGTGCGGCGCTTCGCCAGGGTGCTGCGCAGCCGCATCGCCGGGGCCTCGATGAAGGTCCAGGAGATCAGCGCGCAGCAGAAGGTGACCGGCACCGAGATGGCGAAGACGGCGAGCGGGTGGATGTGCCCGCCGGCGATGCTGATCACCGCCTGCTGGATCGGGAAGCCGAGCACGTAGATGCCGTAGCTGGGGTCGCGGCGCTGGAAGGCGCCGGCGACGCCGGGGATGCGCAGGCGGGCGAGGAAGACGATCTCGTAGGGGAGGGTGACGTAGCTCACCCAGGACGCCCACGGATGGCCGAGGGAGACCACCAGCGAGGCGAGCAGCACCAGCGCGATCGAGCGCCGCATCGGGATGCGGTCACGGAAGGCGAAGAGCACCGCGCCGACCAGGAAGTAGCGGGTGAAGACCGACATCTGGTCGTAGAGCAGCCAGGTGCCCGGCATCATCAGGCCGAGGCGGTACCAGGGGAGCGCCGCGAAGCCGAGGAGCAGCACCGCGCCGGCGACGCGCCAGCGCTTGAGCATCAGCACGCCGATGATCGGGACGATGCAGTAGAGGGTGACCTCGTAGCAGAGCGTCCAGATCGAGCCGTTGACCGCGGGGAAGGGATTGTGTCCGGTCCCGAAGACGCCGGGCAGGTTGTAGGCGGCGCGGAAGAGGATGAGGTTCTGCCAGACGTAGCTGCTCGTCTGCGGGTCGTGGATGTACTGGCTCAGCGGCACGGTGGTCATCAGCGGGCCGACCACCAGCGCCCCGAAGAGGAGGGCGAAGACCAGGCCCGGCATGATCCGCATGAACCGCTTGACGAAGAACGGGACGATGCGCGGGTGCGCGGCCCAGCTGCTGGTCAGCAGGTGGCCGCTCATGATGAAGAACGTGTAGACGGCGATGGTGCCGATGTCGGTGTAGCCGAGCCAGCCGGTGAGCGGCGGCGCCTGTCCGACCAGGCGGTAGGAGTGATCGAAGATGACCACGACCGCCGCGATCACCCGGATCAGATTGAAGTTGTTCGTCCGCTCGAGACCACGCCTCTCGCGCGATGGGGAGGGCGCATCGACGGCTGCCGCCACAGTGCTCGTCATCTCATCTACCTGACCCGGAATCGCCCGGGGACTACCCGTTTCGCCAATCAATGCAACGAAGGGATACCCCGTTAGCTTGCGGTTCGAACCATCCTGGTCAGGGGATTCCGCCCTCCGGTGACGTCCCGGTGACGGGATCGTCTGCCGGTGTCGCGTTCCGGTCTATGAGGTATGACAGCAGACGGTCGAGCGTCCACGGCTGGTATTCGTGCGGCCCGCCGGGCCAGATCTCGCTCTGCGAGCGGGGCTCGCGCTGGCCGTCGTCCGGAGTGCCCCCCGAGGGCGGGCTCCAGCCGCCGTGGTCGGGCAGGCGCGGGGCCGGCTGAGCGCCTGGAGACCGCTGCGCCTGCCGCTGCAGCATCGAGACCACCACCGGCTCGATGCGCTGGGCCATCCGCCAGTAGCCGATCGCGGTGGGGTGGATCCAGTCGGTGAGGTCGTCGCTGGTGAAGCCCCGCTCCACGTCGAGCACCAGCCCGGCCCCGTAGCGGCCGGCCATCTGGGTGAGCGTGGCGTCCCAGTTGGAAGCGTAGCGCTGGCGGGAGTACCCGGGTCCCGGCTCCCGGCAGGGGGAGACGAAGCAGTCGATGTGCGTCCCCACCAGGACGACGGGGATGCCGGCGCCGCTGATCCGGGCGAGGACGCGGTTGAGGTCGGCGGCCGCCTGCCACATCGGCCAGCCGCGCTGCGCCTCGTTGCTCCCGAAGGAGACGATCATCAGCCGCGGGTGGAGCGCAAGCAGCGCGGGCAGCTGGAGCGAGGCGGGCCGGGGGTGGTTGGGC
>DATARS010000081.1:0-11398 GCA_036269455.1 Candidatus Dormiibacterota bacterium
CACAACTTCTACTGGTACATCAGCAAGGTGTACTTCCCCACCGCGACCAGGGCGGGCGGCCTGGCGCTGATCAGCTGCTTCGCGCTGATCGCCGGGGTGGTCGGCGTGGTGCGGCGCAACTTCATGCGCCTCTACCTCTCCGCCTTCCTCTGGATCCCGGTGCTGGCGCTGAGCACGGTGTTCTCGCCCAAGATCGCCCGCTACGTCTTCGTCACCATGCCGCTGCTCTTCGTGCTCTCCGCGCTCGGGGTCACCGACGTCCTCGGCGCGCTGCGCAGGGTGTTCAGCGCGGTCGGCGCCGGCGTCCGCGAGCGTGCGGCGGTGACCCGGATGGTGGCGATCGCCGCCCTTCCGGGCTTCGCCTGGCTGATGCTCTCGCTCACCGGCGGGGCCAGCGACTACGGGCTCGCCGTCGCCACCCTGACCGGCGCCACCTACTCCTACACGCACACCGACTACAGCGGCGTCGCCCAGTACATGAAGGCGCACCAGAAGCCGGGCGACCTCTTCGTGACCCTGGCGCCGCCCGACGACCCCGCCTACTACGTGGGTCGCATCCCCGACATGACCATCGCCACCGGGCGCGACAAGCTGCTGTTCCTGATGGAGAAGGACGGGCAGGCGGTCGACACCAACTTCGGGGTGCCCGCCATCCTCACCGTGGCCCAGCTGCAGAAGGTGATCGAGAACCACCCCCGCATCTGGATCATGACCGACCAGGGCCCGTACCTCACCAGCGTCTCGCCGGCGATCACCAACCTGATCAAGGACCAGTTCGACGTCGTTGCGGAGACGTCGACGGCAGCGCTCTACTTCCGCGGCGACTGAGGAGGGGACGCCCCGCGGGGGATCCCGAGGAGAACCATGACCAGACGACAGCAGGGGCTCATCGCGCTCGTCTCGCTCACCGCCATCGTCGCCGTCGTCGCGGTGCTGGTGCTCGGTCGCGGGGGCCAGCCGTCGCCGCCGGAGAGCTCACCCTCCTACACCTACCCACCGAGCACCAGCCCCACTCGCACCCCGCAGCCCTCGGCGATCACGCCGACCGCCGCCAAGCGGCTCGCCGACGTCCTCACCGAGATGCACACCGACGCCTTCAACGCGACGGCGCCGCCGACCAAGGGCAGCAGCCTCCCCGGGGGCCTCTACATCAACTGGCGCGGCGACTGGGACGGCAACCCCGCCACCGCCGGTGACAACACCAACGTCCAGACCAACGGCGCGAGCGACGATCAGAACGGCGCCTCGCCGCGCCACGACCCGGTCGTCGACCTCATGTACCTGCGCAACCTGCGCGCCTACATGTACCACTTCCCCAGCGACCACTCCTTCGTCGGCGACGCCGCCCGCCTCGAGCCGATCGTCAAGGCGGAGTTCGCCGGTTACACCTATTACCGATCCTGGATCTACTTCCAGCTCCGCGACCTCGACCGCTTCGAGCCCAGCGCCGGCTGGGACACCCTGGCCCACCACTTCGTCGACGCCGTCTACCACAACTTCTTCAACAGCGCGGCGGGGACGGTGATCGACAAGTCCCACAACAACTACCGCACCGACTTCGCGGCCGAGTCGGCGGCGGCCTTCGCCGACGCCGGGGCCCGGTACAACGAGCCCGACCTCACCGCCGCGGCCAGAGCGACGACCCACCACCTGCTCCAGTCGGCGGCCGATCCCAACACCCACCTCTTCCCGCTGCAGATGAACTACGCGCCGAGCGGGGACAGCGTCGGCCAGGCCCAGATCAAGATGGGCGAGCAGGCCCAGACCCTCGACTCGCTGCTCACCGTCTACGACCACGTCCACGACCCGGCGATCCTCGCCGCCGTGCGGGCGGCCGTCGACGAGCTCTACAGCACCAGGCTGGGCCTCCACGACGCCCTGCTCGGTGGCTTCTTCTTCTCGGTGAACTCCGACGGCAGCGGCCTGTCGAACTCCTACAAGGAGACCCGGCAGGCGTGGATGCTCGCCACCCTCGAGCACCTCAACACCGAGGTGGGCGGCCAGGAGCAGCGCATCGCCGAGATGCAGAAGGTGGTCCTCGGCCAGCTCTGGCAGAGCTCGATCAGCGGCTATGTCTACCGCACCACCACAGATTTCAAGATCTACACGAACCACAGCGGTGGCGGTCACGCATCGGTGCAGGAGAACTTCGTGACCTCCGAGGCGATGGGCATCGCCGGGAACGTGATCGCGCCGTAGGGGCTGCTGCCACAACGCCTTTCCGCACACATGTTCGGGCCAGGGTCCGGAATAACCCGGACCGTGGCGAGCCCGTGCGCACGCATGTTCGTGCCAGGAGAAGGTAAAAACCCCTGTACACGCGTCCCCCGGAGGCGCAGAATGGGTGCCGGGGGGGTCAGGCTGTGGTCTTTGCATCGAGGTCGAACCAGGCAGCTGATGCCCACCATCCGGCGGTCCTCCGGACCCCTTCGACGCCCCCTGGGGCGCGCTGACGCCGGCCATGGGCCGGCACCGCCTCCTCCGAGGCCGGCGCCACCCCGCCACCCGCAAGTTTGCCCCGGAATGGCCGTCATACCCTCGGACGGACGAGGCGCCAACGGGTGGCGGTCCGGTGCCGGACCAGAGAGGTGGGACGGAAGGGTTCACAAAACCGTCCCCATGGTTCAAGATCACCCGCCAGGAAGGGACGGATGGACCGCACAATCGCTATCGCTGGAGCCGGATACGTCGGACTTGTGACCGGCGCGTGCCTCGCCTCCGCCGACCGCAGGGTCGTGATGGTCGAGGTCGATCCCGAGCGCCGTCAGACGCTCGCCGAGGGCCGGGTGCCGATCTACGAGCCGGGCCTGGAGCCGGTGCTCCGCGCCGCGCTCGAGGCCGGCCATCTGCGCGTCACCGATGACTGGGAGGAGGCGCTCGCCGAGGCCACCATGGTGGTCGTGGCGGTGGGCACCCCGCCCCGCGCCGACGGCCGCGCCGACCTCACCGCCGTCGAGGGCGTGATCGCCACGGTGCGGGCCCACGCCCGCCCCGGGACCGTCCTGGTGATGAAGAGCACCGTGCCCCCGGGCACCTCGGCGCGGCTGCAGCAGCAGCTCCGCGGTGAGCCCTTCAGCATCCCGATCGTCTCCTGCCCCGAGTTCCTCCGCGAGGGCGCGGCCCTCGAGGACGTCCGCAAGGCCACCCGGGTGGTGGTGGGCGGCACCGACCGCGAGGCCTGCGAGCGCGTCGCCGACGTCATGGGCGTCCCCGGCGCCGAGGTGGTGCGCACCGACAACACCAGCGCCGAGCTGATCAAGTACGGCAGCAACTCCTTCCTCGCGCTGAAGATCTCCTTCATCAACGAGATCGCCAACGTCTGCGACCTCATGGGTGGCGACGTCGACGCAGTGGCCCACGGCATGGGCCTCGACCCCCGCATCGGGCGGGCCTTCCTCAACGCCGGCCTCGGATTCGGCGGCTCGTGCTTCCCCAAGGACGTGCGCGCCCTCGACCAGGCGGCGGGCCGCTACGGCTACAGCTTCTGGATGCTGAAGACGGCCATCGAGGTCAACGACCAGCAGCGCATGCGCTTCGTCAGCAAGATCCGCGCCGCGGTCGACGGTCCCCTCGAGGGCAAGCGCATCGCCATCCTCGGCCTGGCCTTCAAGCCCGGCACCGACGACATGCGCCAGGCCTGCAGCATCGACGTCGCCCTGCGGCTGATGGAGCTGGGCGCCGAGGTGGTGGCCCACGACCCCGTCGCCATGGAGAAGGCGGCTCCCCACCTCCCCGGTGTCGAGCTCGCCGACAGCGCCTACGAGGCCGTGGACGGCGCCGACTGCGTCGCCCTGGTGACCGAGTGGCCCGAGTACCTCCGCCTGAACTGGAACCGGGTGCGTCACCTGGTCAAGCGGCCGCTGGTCGTCGACGGGCGCAACTGCCTCGACCGCGACGAGATGGCCGCCTGCGGCTTCACCTACCACGGCATGGGCCGCCAGCCCGGCGTGGTGCTCTGGGGCCGCCGCGCCACCGACCGCGTCCGCCTCGAGTCCGAGGGCGTGGCGTGAAATCCGACCGGACGGTCCTGCTCACCGGGGGTGCCGGGTTCATCGGCAGCCACGTCGCGGAGGCCCTGCTCGCGCGGGGCGACCGCGTGGTGGTCGTCGACAGCTTCGACACCTTCTACGATCCGGCCATCAAGCGCCGGAACGTCGAGCGGGCGCTGCGGGATCCCCGGTATCTCCTCATCGAGGGCGACATCCGCGACGAGCGGACGCTCGCCCGGGCCTGGTCGCACGCCCCCTTCCACGGGGTGATCCACCTCGCGGCCCGGGCCGGGGTGCGTCCCAGCATCCAGGAGCCGATGCTCTACGACGACGTCAACGTCCGCGGCACCACGATGATGCTGGAGTTCGCCCGCACCCACGACAGCGGGCACTTCGTCTTCGGCTCCTCGTCGTCGGTCTACGGGGCGACCTCGCCGATCCCGTTCCGCGAGTCCGAGCCCGCCGACCGGCCCTCGTCGCCGTACGCGTCGACCAAGCGGGCCAACGAGCTCGCCTGCCACGCCTATCACCACATCTACGGCATGGACATCGCCTGCCTGCGCTTCTTCACGGTCTACGGCCCGCGGCAGCGCCCGGAGATGGCGATCCACAAGTTCACCCGGCTGATCCACGCCGGCGAGCAGGTCGACCTCTACGGGGACGGCGGCTCGCAGCGCGACTACACCTACGTCGAGGACATCGTCGCCGGCGTGGTCCGCGCCCTGGACCGGCCGCGCGGCTACCGCATCTACAACCTCGGCGCCACCGCCACCACCCCGCTCTCCCGCCTCGCCGAGATGATCGCCGAGCGGCTGGAGATGCCGCTGCGGGCGCGCCACCTGCCCGAGCAGCCCGGCGACGTCCCCATCACCTACGCCGACATCTCCCGGGCGCGCGACGAGCTGGGCTACCGCCCGTCGACGCCGATCGCCGACGGGCTGACCAAGTTCGTCCGCTGGTACCGCGCCATGGCCGAGGGCCAGGCCGAGGAGGCGGCCGCCTGATGGCCGTCGATTTCACCCCGTTCGCAACCGAGGGCACCGTCCCGGACCAGGACGTGGAGTACGCCGTCGACCTCACCGTGGTCGTCCCCCTCTACAAGGAGGAGGAGAACATCGACTACGCCGTCGAGGAGCTCCTCTCGGTCCTGGACACCATGCCCCAGTCGGCCGAGGTCATCCTCGTCGACGACGGCAGCCCCGACGCCACCGGCGCCATGGCCCTCGCCTGGCACGAGCGCGACGAGCGCATCCGGGTGATCCAGTTCCGCCGCAACTTCGGCCAGACCGCCGCGATCAGCGCCGGCTTCCGCCACGCCCGCGGCCGCGCTGTCGTCCTCATGGACGGCGACCAGCAGAACGACCCCCACGACCTGCCCAAGCTCCTCGCCAAGATGGACGAGGGCTACGACGTCGTCAGCGGCTGGCGGAAGGACCGCAAGGACAAGCTGCTGCTGCGCAAGATCCCCTCGCGGATGGCCAACAAGCTCATCAGCCGGATCACCCGCACCGAGCTCCACGACTACGGCTGCACGCTCAAGGCGTACCACGCCGACGTGGTCCAGCACCTCCACCTGTACGGCGAGCTGCACCGCTTCATCCCCGCCCTCGCCGGCCTGGTCGGCGCCCGGGTGGTGGAGATCCCGGTCAACCACCGGCCGCGCACCCGCGGCTCGAGCAAGTACGGGATCTCGCGCACGGTGCGGGTCATCCTCGACCTGCTCACCGTCAAGTTCCTTCTGAAGTACCTGGCGCGCCCGATGCAGTTCTTCGGACTGCTCGGACTGATGAGCTTTCTGCTCGGCTTCTTCTCCCTCGCCGGCCTGCTCATCGAGAAGGCCGTCGCCGGGGTGGGGCTGGCGGAGCGCCCCCTGCTCATCCTCAGCGTGCTCCTGGTGATCCTCGGGGTACAGTTCCTCTCCATGGGACTGCTCGGTGAGCTGCTCACCCGCATCTACCACGAGGTGGGGCAGAGGCCCCCGTACGTGATCCGCCGCACCGCCGGCATCGAGCTGGACGGGGACCTGACCTCCGATCCGGTGGCCGCGCTGGCGGGGCAGGGGCCCAGCCCGGTGACCCCCGACGTCGACGACCTCCCCGCGCGCGAGCTCCCCGGCAGGGCTCGCTGGACCATGGCCGATCGCCTCGGCCACGGCTCCGGACCGGCCTGACCGCCATGAGGGGGAAGCTCAAGACGGCCGCCAAGCTGGCGGTCTCTGTGGGGCTGCTCGGCTGGGTGGTCCACAAGGCGGGGCTGCGGAGCATCGCCGACACCCTGGCCCATGCCAGCGTCGGCTGGCTGGCACTGGCGATCGCGCTCGGCTTCGCCGCCACCTGCGTCCAGGCCACCCAGTGGCACGCGCTGCTCCTGGCCCACGGGATGCGCCGCACCTGGTGGCGCTGCCTGCGCCTCGTCTTCGTCGGCAACACCTTCAACAGCATCCTGCCGAGCTCGATCGGCGGCGACGTCGCCCGGGCGATGATGGTCGCCGACACCCCCGCCGAGCGGGTCCCCGCGGCCTCCTCGGTGGTGCTGCAGCGGCTCTGCAACTTCCCCGGGATGATGGTCCTCATGGGCCTCGGGGTGATCCTCACCCTCGGCGACTCGCGCGCCTCGGAGATCCGCCTCGTCGCCATCGCCGGGGTCCTGCTCGGCGCCGCCGGGCTCGCCCTCTGCATGACCCCGCTGCTCGGCCGCATCGCCAGCCTGCCGCTGCTCCAGCGCGGCCGGCCGGGCCGGATCGTCGCCCGCCTGCTCGCCGCCCTCGACGCCTTCCGCGGCCGGCGCACCGAGCTCGTCCTCGCCAGCGTCCGCGGCACCGCCTTCTGGGGGCTCTCGGTCCTCAACCAGTGGGCCTTCATCCACGCGGTCGGCGCGAGCATCAGCCTCGCCTACGCGGCGATCATCGTCACCACCATCAACGCGCTGACGATGCTGCCGATCTCCATCAACGGCTACGGCATCCGCGAGAACGGCTTCAGCCGCTGGCTCGCCCCGCTCTTCGGCTCCGGGACCGCGGCGGCCCAGACCGCCGCCCGCACCGGCACCGCGGTGGGCTTCCTGCTCGCCGCCCAGAGCCTGCTCTGGGCCGGCATCGGGGTCGTCTTCTGGCTGACCGACAAGCGCCACGCCGAGGCTGCGGCCGCGGCGAAGGCGGCGACCGCGACCGAGGAGCTGCCGGTCGAGACCACCGAGCCTCCGGCGGGGGACGTGAGCGAGAGGATCGCCTCGTGAACATCCTGATGATCGCCCCGCAGCCGGTCTTCTCGCCCCGGGGCACGCCGATCAGCGTCACCAACCGCTGCAGGGCGCTCGCCGCCCTCGGCCACACCGTCGACCTGGTCACCTACCCGCTCGGTGAGGACGTCGCCATCGACGGCGTCCGCTGGCTGCGCGCTCCGCGCATCCCCGGGATCACCAAGGTCAAGATCGGTCCCTCGGCGGCCAAGCTGCCCCTCGACGCCGCGGTGCTCGCGAAGGCGACGGCGCATGCGGTCCGCGGGCGGAAGACCTACGACGTGGTCCACACCCACGAGGAGGCCGGGGTCTTCGGCTGGTGGTTCAGCCGCCTGCTCGGCATCCCCCACCTCTACGACATGCACAACGGCCTTGGCGTCGTGCTCATCAACTACGGGTTCGGCGAGCGCCACCCGGTGGTGCGCACCTTCCAGTGGCTCGAGCGGAAGATGCTGAGCAGCGCCCGGTCGGTGATCGTGGTCTTCCCCTCGCTCGCCCGCGAGGCCGAGAGGAGCGTTCCCGGCACCGACGCCGAGATCATCTACAACGTCCCCGTCGAGCCCCGCCCCAACCTGCGGCTCGCCGCGGCGATGCGGGCGGACTGGGCCCCGGACGGCGAGCCCGTGGTGCTCTACACCGGGACCCTCGAGCCCTACCAGGGCATGCCCCTGCTGGTCGAGGCGATGAGCCACGTCCGCCCGCTCGCGGACGGCCGCCGTCCCCGGCTGGTGGTGGTGGGCGGCCGCCCCGACCAGGTCGCCGAGCTGCGCGCCCAGGCCGACGCGCTCGGCCTCGGCGATCGAGTCCTGCTCACCGGGCTGCGCCCGCCGCAGGAGATGACCACCTGCATGGCCGCCGCCGACGTGCTCATCTCGCCGCGGTCGAGCGGTGACAACACCCCGCTCAAGATCTACTCCTACATGCACAGCGGCCGGCCGATCGTGGCCACCCGCATCGAGAGCCACACCCAGGTCCTCGACGATCTCTCCGCCCTGCTCGTCGAGCCCGACGCCGCCTCGCTCGCGGCCGGGGTCGACGCCGTCCTCGCCGATCCGGCGCTGGCGTCGCGACTGGGCGCGGGGTCGCGCGAGCGCGGCGAGCGCCACTTCAGCATCCGCGCCTTCGTCGAGGGCACCGCGCGCGCCTACGTCAAGCTCGGCGCCCCCTATCCCGACGCGCGCACGCTGGAGGCGGCGGTGCGCCGGCTCGAGCCCGCCTCGGTCACCGGCGCCGGCGACGACCTCGATCCCGGGGCCGACGCCGACGTCGCGTGAGCAAGAACCCACCGGTCACCGCGTTGAAGATGCGGAGGGCCGACGTGGCCCCGCGGCCTGACGGAGGCCGCCCGCCGGCGCTCGGCCAGGAGACACGCTGATGTGCGGCATCACCGGATACGCCACCCTCGACCCGCGCCGAGTCGGTCCCGTCGACCTCCGCGCCATGAACGACGCCATGGCCCACCGCGGTCCCGACGACGAGGGCCTCCACGTCGAGGACGGCTTCGGCCTCGCCCAGCGGCGCCTCGCCATCCTCGACCTGAGCCCCGCGGGCCACCAGCCGATGCAGGGCCCCGCGGGCACCTGGATCACCTTCAACGGCGAGGTCTACAACTTCCACGAGATCGCCGACGAGCTGGCGGCGCACGGCGTCACCACCCGGACCCGCTGCGACACCGAGGTGGTGCTCCTCGCCCTCCACCAGTGGGGGCTCGAGGGTGCGCTGCGCCGCTTCAACGGCATGTTCGCCTTCGGCCACTGGGACCCCTCCTCGCGGACCATGACCCTGGTGCGCGACCGGCTCGGGGTCAAGCCGATGTACTACTACGCCGACTCCGAGTGCCTGGTCTTCGCCAGCGAGCTGCGCGCGCTCGAGCGCTGGTCGCGGATGCCGCGGGAGATCGACCACGAGGCGGTGGACCTCTACGTCAGCTACGAGCACATCCCCGCCCCCTGGACGATGTGGCGCGGCGTGCGCAAGCTGGAGCCGGGCAGCTGGCTGCAGTGGCGCGACGGCGTGGTCACGGTGCGCCGCTGGTGGGAGCTCGAGTACACCGGGCACATCGCCCCGACCCGCTCGCTCGACGACTGGGCCGAGGAGTGCCGCGCCCGGCTGCGCCGGGCCACCCAGCTGCGCATGATCTCCGACGCCCCGCTCGGCGCCCTGCTCAGCGGCGGCATCGACTCCAGCGCGGTGGTGGGGCTGATGGCCGACCTCGGCCACACCCCCCAGACCTTCTCGATCGGCTTCGACGACGCCTCGTACAACGAGGTCGAGTTCGCCCGGATGGTCGCCCAGCGCGCCGGCGCCGTGCACCACGAGGAGGTCGTGGCCGCCAGCCCCGAGCTCGCCCTCGAGGCGCTCGAGAAGGCGCTCGACGAGCCCCTCGCCGACGTCAGCCTCATCCCCACCTACGCGGTGTCGCGGATGGCACGGCGCCACGTCACCGTGGTGATCAGCGGCGACGGCGGCGATGAGGTCTTCGCCGGCTACGACTGGTACCGCGCGGCGGCGCTCGCCGACCGCTACCAGCGCATCCCCGGGCCGGTCCGCTGGGCGGTCGACCAGGCATTGCGCCGGGTGCCGCCGACCGCCAAGAAGAAGGGCGTCGTCAACAAGCTGAAGCGGTTCAGCGAGGGGGTGCAGAGCGGCGCCGGGCTCGAGCATCTCGCCTGGCTGATGCACGCCCACGCGGACGAGAAGATGCGCCTCTACCGCGGCCCGCTCGCCCCGCTCGCCGGGGCCGATGCGCCGGAGCGGCTGGGCCGCTCGCTGCTCGAGGCCGCCCGCGCCGTCGAGCCGCTCTCCCGCCGCCAGTGGGTGGACATCAAGCTCTGGCTCCCCGACGACATCCTCGCCAAGGTGGACCGCGCGTCGATGGCGGTGTCGCTCGAGGCGCGCAGCCCCTTCCTCGACTACGAGGTCGCCGAGTTCGCCGCCCGCCTGCCCGCGTCGATGCACCTCGCCGGCGGGGTGCGCAAGCGGGTGCTCCGCCACGCGATCGCCCCCCTGGTGCCCGCGGAGATCCTGACGCGGCCCAAGGAGGGCTTCTCGATGCCGATGAAGCACTGGCTGCGTGGCGAGCTCCAGCCGATGATGCGCGACCTGCTCACCTCGAGCTCGGCGGCGGAGTGGTTCGACACCCGCGAGTGCACCCGGCTCATGGACGAGCACGTCTCCGGCCGCTTCAACCACGCCCACGTGCTCTGGACCCTGGTGGTGCTGCAGCGCTGGCGCGAGCGCAGCTCGAACTCCGGCGCGCTCGCCGAAGGGGCCGCGTGATCGGTGCCCAGCCCCGCCCGACCGTGACCGGCGGCTGGCGGGTCCGGTCGGACCAGGCCACCGTGGCGCTGGTCTGCGCGGTCATCGTCGGACTCACCGCGGGGGTGATCGCCGGGCTCCACGGGCGCGGCGAGGTCGCCGTCCAGGTGGCCCCCGCACAGGCGGTGCAGGGCGGCGGCGAGCTGGTGCCGCTCGGCGCGGTGGTGATCGATCCCGAGCTCAACAAGCCGGTGGTGTTCGTGGTCGTCCGCGGTCACGCCCTGCGCCAGCCGGTCAGCGTCACCCCGCCGCCCGCGGGGACGAGCTCGGTGACCGTCCTCTCCGGCCTCTCCCCCGGCGCCCAGGTGGTGGTGGCGCCGCCGCAGACGCTCCGCGACGGCAGCAGCGTCTCGACCACGCCCTACTCCGGTCGCTGAAGCCCGGGGCTACGCCTCGGTGGCGTCGGCCCCGCTCATCAGGAAGTAGGCGGAGCAGGCGGCGTCGACCAGGTCCCCGTCGAGGCGCACCGGGCGCCCGCGGAACCGCGCGGCCTGGGTGACGTGCTTGAGGATGTCGCGCGGATGGACGCCGCGGAAGGGCCGCTGCCGGTCCTGGCCCAGGTACCAGTGCTCGAGCAGCCGGTCGATGGCGGCATCGTCGTACTCGACCGCCGCCGCCGCGCAGGCCCGCTGCCAGATCACCCGGAACGCGGCCTCGGAGGGGCCCGGCACCGCGACCTTGAAGTGCAGCCGGCGCAGGAACGCCTCGTCGACGAGCTGGCTGGGCTCGAGGTTGCTGGAGAGCACGAGCATGGTCGCGAACGGTGCGGTGATGCCGGTGCCGGCGCGGGCCAGGGTGAGGTGGTCGAGCCCCTTCTCCAGCGGCACGATCAGCCGGTTGAAGAAGTTCTGCGG
>DATARS010000082.1:0-15841 GCA_036269455.1 Candidatus Dormiibacterota bacterium
ATCCTGCTCATGGTCGGCGGCACCCTGCTCGGCACCCACATGCTCCACCAGGTGCTCACCACCGAGCAGGCGCGGGCGAGCAACATCAAGGTCTACCTCGAGGACGGCGTCTCGCTGGCGTCCATCGAGAACCTCCAGCGCCGCCTCTCCGCGGATCCGCGGGTGCAGGGGGTGCATTTCGAGAGCAAGGACGATGCCGCCCGCGAGGCCGCCGCTCAGAAGGAGCTCGGCGACTCGCTCAAGGTGCTGGGGACCAACCCCCTGCCGGCGTCGCTCAACCTCGACCTCAAGCGGCTCGGCGACCTCCCCGCGATCGACAAGATGGTGCGTCAGAACGCGGTGGTCGCCCACGACACCCATCCCACCGACTACAACCCCGACGTCATCCGCAAGCTGCAGGGGCTGATCTGGGCGATGCAGCTCATCGCCCTGGTGATCGCCGTCGTGCTCGGGGTGATCAGCGTGGTGATCATCATGAACACCATCCGCACCGCCGTGTACGTCCGGCGCCGCGAGATCGAGATCATGAAGCTGGTGGGGGCGACCGACTGGTTCGTGCGCGTCCCCTTCATCCTCGAGGGTGTGCTCGGCGGGGTGCTCGCGGCGCTCGCCGCCGGCGCGGTGATCGGGGCCTCCTACAAGCCCGCGGTCACCAACCTGCGCTCCACCCTCTTCATCTTCCCGCTGACCTACGACGGCTCCTACCTCGGAGTGCTCATCGCGCTGCTGCTCACCGCCGGGATCGGTCTCGGCGCCTTCGGCAGCTACCTGGGGGTGCGCCGCTTCCTCACGACCTAGCACCGGTCCCAGCTCACGTCCCACCACCCACGGCTCCTGCCGTCAGGAGAGGCCCCGCATCATGTCTTCGCACCGCCGCGCTCCCCGCGCCGCCGCCGCCGCCGCGCTCGTCACCGTCCTCGCGCTCTGCCTCGGCACGGCCTCGAGCCATGCCGACCAGATCGGCGACAGGATCAACGGCAAGCAGCAGCAGCGCAGCCAGGTCGGCGGGCTGATCGACCGCCTCCAGGGCAGCATCGCGGTCCTCCACACCCGCGAGGGCCAGCTGCAGGCGGTGATCGCCCGGCTCGACACCCAGATCACCGCACAGCAGAAGGCGGTCAGCGACGCCCAGGCTGCGCTCGCCAGGCTCGGCGCCGATCTCGCCGTGGCGCAGCAGCGCCTCCAGGACGCGAGGGCGCGCCTCGCCACCGACCGCGAGATCCTCGCCCGCCAGGTGGTGGCGATCTACAAGCTCGGCACCAACAGCGCCATCAACAACCTGCTGAGCAGCGAGAACTTCGGCCAGTTCTGGCAGCGCTACATCAACCTGCGGCGGATCGCCGGCGGCGAGCACGACATCGTCTCCATCGTCCACAACGAGGCCGACGCCATCGACGCCCTGGTGGCACGGATCAGCGCCGACCACGACGCCCAGGGGCAGGTCACCGCCCAGCTCGCCGCCACCGAGCGCCAGCTCGAGTCGACCCGGGGGCAGCGTTCCGCCGAGCAGGGCGCCCTCGCCGTGGTCGTGGCCCAGGACCAGCAGCAGCTCGCCCTCGCCGAGCAGAGCGCCCGCGAGCTCGACCAGCAGATCCAGGACCTCAAGAAGCAGGAGGAGCAGCTCAAGCACCGCGCCGGCGGCACCGGCCGCTTCCTCTGGCCGCTGACCGGCGAGATCACCCAGGGCTTCGGCTGCACCCCCTACCCGTTCGAGCCCTACGATCCCAGCTGCCCCGGCAGGCACTTCCACACCGGGCTCGACATCGCCAACGGCTGGGGCACCCCGGTGGCCGCCACCGACACCGGCGTGGTCTACGACTTCCCCAGCTCGTACGGCTATGGGAACCACGTGATCATGGTTCACGGCAACGGCTGGGTCTCGGTCTACGGCCACCTGGCCCGCTTCGCGGTGGGCAACGGCGAGCCCGTCCGCGGCGGGCAGATCATCGGCTACGAGGGCAGCACCGGCAACTCGACCGGGCCCCACCTCCACTTCGAAATCCGCCTCAACGACGTCCCGCGCAATCCCCTACAGTACCTGCCGTGATCCCGCCGCCCCCGCGGCCGCGCCGTGGTGGCGGCCTGATCCTGGTCCTCACCATCGTGGCCGGCTGCTATCTCACCGGGCTGGCGGTGAACAACCTCGCGGGCAGCCGCGCCGCCGGCGTGATCGACGCGCTCTTCCCCCGGTTCGGCCACAACCGCGTCAACATCGCCAGCATCAACAGTGCCTGGGACGTGATCCAGCAGGAGTACGTCATCCGTGACGTCGGCCAGCCGCTGGGGACCCAGGGCGCCGAGAACGGGCTGATCGAGGCGCTGCGCGCCAAGTACAACGACCGCTTCTCGGCGTTCTACACCGCCGACCAGTACCTGACCCTCAAGCGCGACCTCAGCGGACGGCGCAACGGCAGCATCGGCATCACCCTGGAGGCGCGCTGTGACGGCGCGGTGCTCTGCCCGCCGGGCACCACCCCAACCGTGGTGGCCATCGAGGACGTGCTCCGCAACCAGCCCGCCGACAAGGCGGGGTTGCGCAATGGCGACATCATCGTCGCCGTCGCCGGCACCCAGGTCGCCAGCCTCGGCCCCGATGCCACCACCCGGCTGAACAAGGTCGGTCCGCTGATCCGAGGGGACGCCGGCACCCCGGTCACGCTGGTGGTGCAGCGCGGCTCCCAGCAGCTGAGCGTGACCGTGACCCGCGCCGACCTGCAGATCCCCGCGGTGTACGCGCAGCGGCTCGGCACCGTGCTCTACGTGCAGATCACCGCCTTCGACGAGAACACCGGCGAGAACCTGCGCAGCCGGCTCCAGGACGGGCTCAAGGCCGGCGCGAGCGGCATCGTCCTCGACCTCCGCCACAACCCCGGCGGCCTGGTCACCGAGGCGCAGTCGACGGCGAGCGAGTTCCTCACCCCCAAGGCGGGCCAGCAGGACGTGCTCGTCCGCCGTGGCCGCCTCTCCCCCGACGCCAGCCCGGGCAGCGCGCAGAACGTGCAGCGCGACAGGATCGAGTCCGGCGGCGTGGCCACCGCGCCGCCGCTCGCGGTCCTCATCGACGGCAGCAGTGCGAGCGCCGCGGAGATCGTCGCCGCCGCGCTCCACGACTATCACCGCGCCGTTCTGGTGGGGGAGAAGTCCTTCGGCAAGGGGTCGGTGCAGCAGGACTTCGGGCTGCCCGACGGCGCCGACCTCCACCTCACCGTGGAGAAGTGGTTCGGCCCCGCCGGCGAGACCATCGACGGCACCGGGATCACCCCCGACGTCGCTGCCGCCCTCCCCGACGACGACCACCGCTTCCACCTCGACGCCCAGTCGCCGCCACCGGCCGGCGACGCCCAGCTGCAGGCGGCGATCGAACGGCTGAGCAAGGGGGCGGCGGCCTAGCTGTGGCCGGGGCATACGACGTCGCGATCATCGGCGGGGGCTCGGGCGGCTACGTCGCCGCCATCCGTGCCTCCCAGCTGGGGCTGCGCACCGCCGTGGTCGAGTCCGCCAAGGTCGGCGGCACCTGCCTCCACTGCGGGTGCATCCCCACCAAGGCGCTGCTCCAGACGGCGGCGCTGCTCGACAGCGCACGCGCCTCGTCCCGGCTCGGGGTGCGCATCGGCGAGGTGAGCCTCGACTGGCCCGCCGCGTCGCGCAACCGCGACCAGGTGGTGAGCCGGCTCCACCACGGCGTGCAGGGCCTGCTCCGCAAGAGCAGGGTCGACGTGCTCGCGGGACGCGGCCGGATGCTCGGCCGCGGCCGGGTCGGCGTCTCCGCCACCGGGGGTGAGGAGACCGAGATCGAGGCCGGCGCGGTGATCCTCGCCACCGGCTCGCGGGTGCGCAGCCTTCCCGGCCTCGACCTCGACGGCCGCACCGTGATCAGCAGCGACGACGCGCTGGTGCTCGACCACGTCCCCGCCTCGGTGATCGTCCTCGGCGCCGGCGCCGTCGGCGTCGAGTTCGCCTCGATGTTCCGCAGCATGGACGCGGTCGTGACCCTGGTCGAGGTCGCCGACCGGCTGACCCCGCTCGAGGACGAGGCGGTCGGCCCCGAGCTGCAGCGCGCCTTCGAGCGCCGCGGCATCCGCTGCCTGGTGGGCGCACGCCTCGACCCCGCCTCGGTGCAGCGCGACGGCGGCGGGGTGGCGTGCACGGTCACCGGTCCCAAGGGGGAGGAGCGGCTCCAGGCCGAGGTGCTGCTGGTCGCGGTGGGCCGCCAGGCCAACCTCGAGGAGCTCGGCATCGAGGGCACCGGCATCGCCGTCGACCGCGGCGCCGTCCGGGTCGGCCCCACGATGGCCACCGGCGAGCCCGGCGTCTACGCCGTCGGCGACATGGCCGGCGGCTTCCAGCTCGCCCACAAGGCGATGCACGAGGGGGTGATCGCCGCCGAGGCGATCGCCGGCCGCGATCCCCACCCCCTGCGGCCCGGGCTCATCCCCCGCACCACATACTGCACCCCGCAGATCGGCTCGCTCGGCCTCGGCGAGGCCCAGGCCCGCGCCGCCGGCCACGACGTCCGCACCGGCGTCTTCCCCCTGCGCGCCAACGCCCGCGCGCTCATCTGGGGCGAGCCCGAGGGCTTCTGCAAGGTCGTCGCCGACGCCGCCACCGACGACATCCTCGGCGTCCACATGATCGGCCACGAGGTCACCGAGCTCATCGCCGGCCCCGCCCTCGGCGCCTTGCTGGAGGCCACCCCCTTCGAGCTCGGCCACGCCGTCGCACCGCATCCGACGCTCAGCGAGATCCTCGGCGAGGCCGCCCTGGCGCTGAGCGGCGACGCGATCCATATTTAAACCGGGGGGAGGGTACCCCTCCCCCCGCTCAGCACAAGACATCGCTGCGCGATGCCGTGTGCTACCCCCCTCCCCGGCCGGACTCCCGGCCGGCGGGCGCTTCGCGCCCGCAGCGTCTTCGGGCCACCGGGCCGGTCATGAGTTGAGCAACGCACGGCGTTGCTCCTGCAGGGGTCGGGACGGCGGTGATGCGACGGCCCATGGCAGTCTCGGCGGGGCCGGTGTGAGCAACGCCGTGCGTTGCTCATCCAGGAGCGCCGCGCGCCGCGTGCACCACCAAGACGGCGCGAAGACGCCGTCCGCCGGCGAGTGCCGGCGGGGAGGGGGGTAGCCCACGGCATCGGGCGCGCCAGCGCACGATGTCTTTGTGCTGAGCGGGGGGAGGGGTACCCTCCCCCCGGTTAACAACCGACTCCGACACCGACCAGCCCGTATCCCACGCAGACCACCCACCCCGACTCCCACGCAGACCCGTGACCGGGACAACACCCGACTCCCACACCGACCAGCCCGTATCCCACACAGACCACCCACCCCGACTCCCACGCAGACCAGCCCGAATCCCTCACACAGGCCCCGCCGCTACAGCTTCAGCGCGTAGGCGATCAGCTGGAGGCCGGAGGCGAAGGTGATGTCGCGGGCGGGGTCGCGGTCGAAGCCCATCGACTCGTAGAGGCGGCGGGCGTGGACGAAGACCTCCTGGGTGTGGAGGCCGAGACGGCGCAGGCCGTGGCGGCGGCAGAGGTCGATGGTGGCCTCGACCAGGGCGCGGCCGATGCCGTGGCCCTGGGCGGTGGGGTCGACGGCGAGCATGCGCAGGCCGGCGCTGCCCTCGGGGAGGCTCTCGGCGAGGGGAGAGCCGGGGTGGAGGACGACCGTGGCGCCGCCCACCACCCGGCCGTCGAGGCGGGCGGCGAGCACCATCGCGGCGGGGTCGGCGGCGCGGCCGGCGACGTCGGCGAGGTCGGCGGCGTAGCCGTCGGGGAGGGGGGTGACGGCGCGGTAGGCGTCGACGGTGAGCTCGCCGAGGCGGGCGTGCTCCGGGGGCAGGGCCTCCGACACCTCGACGGTGCCGGTCGTCACGCGGCGGGGCACCCCAGGGCGCGGTAGGCGTGCTTGCCGAGGTCGGGGGCGGGGCGGGCGGTGACCTCGACGTGGGCGTCGCGGGCGGGGGCCGCGCAGGAGGCGGGGAGGCGGACGAAGACGCTGCGGGCGCCGTCCTGGAGGTATCCCTGGGCGGCGCAGCCGGAGCAGGCGACCGGCTGGAAGCTGCCGGCGAGAACGCTGGTGCCGTCGGCGGCGGTGGAGCGCACCGGGTTGCCGAGCAGGCCGCGCACACCGACCACCAGCCCGGCGGCGACGACCAGGACGGCGAGGACCACCAGGGCGAGCGCCGAGACGGGGCGGCGGGCGAGCGGGCCGGCGGGCGCGGCCGCGGCCGTCGCGGGCTGCTCCAGGTCGAGGCTGGTCACGGACGTACCCTACCGCCCCATGGGTGATCCACGCGGCGCGGTGGTGCTGGTGACCGACTACGGCGATGGCGACAGCTACGCCGGGGCGCTGGCCGGCGCGCTGTGGTCGGTGGACCCCGGACTGCGCTGGACGGTGGGGACCCACGGCGTCCTCCCGGGCGACGTCCTCGGCGGCGGGTACCACCTCAAGGCGCTGGCCCAGGCCTTCCCCGAGGGGACGGTCTTCTGCGCGGTCGTCGACCCCGGGGTGGGCACGTCGCGCCGGGTGCTCGCCGTCGAGGTGGACGGCGGGGTGCGCTGCGTCGCCCCCGACAACGGGCTCTGCAGCTGGCTCTGGGAGGAGGCCGGCGAGCGCCGCTGCGTCGCCGTCCCCGTCCCCGCGGACGTCTCGCCGACCTTCGCCGGTCGCGACCTGCTCGCCCCGGTGGCGGCACGCCTGGCGCTGGGGCTTCCCCTCGAGGAGTGCGGCACGCCGATGCACGACCCGGTGGTGCTCCGCGAGGCCTTCCCGCGGCGGGTGCGCGCCTCGCTCTACGGCCGGGTCTGCGTCGTCGACCGCTTCGGCAACGCCATCACCACGGTGCGCAAGGCCGATCTCGGCGGCGCCCGGCCGGTGGCGGCGAGGTGGAACGGGGGCGGCACCCGGCGCCGGGTGCGCACCTACGCGGAGATCGGCGGCGGGCTGGCGATGCTCGTCGGCAGCGCCGGCCACCTCGAGGTCGCCGCCCGCGACGCGCCCGCGGGGCCGCTCGGGGGGCCCCCGCTCGGGGCGATGGTGCGCGTCGAGCTGGGCGCCGGCGGGTGAGCGCGGCCGGCGAGGCGCGGCGGCGCTGCGGGGCGCTCACCGCCGCCGAGGTCGCCGCGCTCGACGCCGCCGCGGTGGACTCGGGGGTGCCCATCCTCGCGCTGATGGAGGTCGCCGGCTGGCAGGTCGCGCGCTGCGCCTGGCGGATGCTCGGCCGCCGCGCCGACACCGTGCTGGTTCTGGCGGGACGCGGCAACAACGGCGGCGACGGGCTGGTCGCGGCGCGGCACCTGCGCGCCTGGGGCTGCGCGGTCGAGGTGGCGGTGATGGGGGAGGAGGCGCGGCTGCGCGGCGCGGTGGTCGAGCAGATGGCGGCGGCCCGCGGGGCGGGGGTCACGGTGCGCGCCGGCGGCGCGGCCGCGGGGCTCGCCGCCGCGACGCGCGCCGCCGCGCTCTGCATCGACGCGCTCCTCGGCACCGGGCTGCGCAGCGCGCCGCGCGAGCCCGACGCCGGTGCCATCGAAGCCATGGCGGGCGCGCGGGTGCTGAGCGTCGACGTCCCCAGCGGGCTCGACGCGAGCAGCGGCGAGGCGCACGCGCCGTGCGTCACCGCGGAGGTCACCTGCACCCTGACGGCGGTCAAGAGCGGCCTGTGGACCGCCTCCGGCCGGGCGCACGCCGGTCGCGTGGTGGTCGCCGACATCGGCATGCCGGCGACCGCCTGGAGAGCCTGCGGGCTGCGCGCCCCGGAGGCGGTGCGCGGCGGCGCGCTGCTCCGCGTTCCCTCCTCTTTCTGACACTCCGTACTCTTTCGCCCGGAGCCTTCCCACGACATCAAGAGCGTCAATTGCGGTCGGCGCATCGAATCTCCTAGACTTTCGGCCCCTCGACATTCGTTCAGCGATCCACTTGATGAGGTGCCCTCCGGTGCAGCCGTGCGCTGGTGGGAGGGGCGGGAAGGGAGACATGACGGGCGGCGCGGCGCCGTGCTGCCATGTTTCTGCCAGCCTGGCCGCGATCTGTGAGGCGCGGAGCTGATGCGCAGCCGCATCGCGACGATCCTGCTGTGCCTCGGCTCGCTGGTGCTGGTGCTGCTGGTGACCACCGAGCTGCTCCAGCCGGCGGCGCCGCCGCGCACCCGGGTGGCCACCGCCCTGGTCACCCGCGGCGTGGTGCGGGTGGTGGCGCGCGCCACCGGGACGCTGGTGCCGGTCAACCAGCAGAACGCCAGCTTCCGCCAGGCGGGACAGCTCGTCGAGGTCGACGTCCGCGTCGGCGACCACGTCACCGCGGGACAGGTGCTCGCCAAGATCGACGCCGGGCCGCTGCAGGACGCGCTGCGCCAGGCCCAGGCGCGCCTCGCCCAGGACCAGGCCACCCTCGACAACACCGTGAGCGGCAACGCGGTGCAGACCGCGAAGCACAACCTCGACGCCGCCCAGACCCAGCTGCAGCACACCATCGCGCAGACCACGCTGGCGGTGCAGGAGGACGCCGCCACGGTTCTCCAGGACCAGCGCTTCCTGGCCAGCGACCAGCTCACCCTGCGCCGCGACCAGGCGATCCTCAGCCGCGACCAGGCCGCCCTGTACCGCGACCAGTCGCGGCTCAACTCCGACCTCGGCGCACTCCAGCAGGACCAGGCTCGGCTCGCCTCCGCCAACGCCCAGCTCGCCGGCGACCAGGGACAGCAGCAGCGCGACCAGGCGCAGCTCTCTCGCGACCAGGGGCAGCTGCAGCACGACCAGCAGGCGCAGCAGCACGACTGCGCGGTGGCGCCGTCGGGCGCCCCCTGCGCCGCCGACCGGCAGCACGTCTCCCAGGACCAGGCTCGGGTCAACCAGGACCAGAACCAGCTCAACCAGGACCAGGACCGCGTCTCCCAGGACCAGCGCCAGGCGGCGCTCATCCAGGGGCAGGTGAGCCAGGACAGCGCCCGGGTGCAGGCCGACCAGGCGGCGCTCGCCGTCGACTCGCCGCGGGTGGTCCAGGACCAGACCCTGGTGGCGCAGGACGTGCAGAAGGTGCAGTCCGACCAGGGCAAGCTGCTCTCCGACCAGGAGAAGGGCTCGGCCGACCAGGTGTCGGGGCCGCGCGAGGTCTCCGCGGCGCGCGCCCAGGTGACCGCCGCCCAGGACGCGCTCACCCAGCAGACCACCAACCGCGCGACCACCATCGCCGGGCAGCAGGCGGTGGTCGCCGGCGACCAGGCGGGGGTGAGCACCGCGCAGCAGAACCTCTCCGAGACGGTGCTCATGGCGCCGTCCGACGGAACCGTGGCGGGCGTCAACGGCGCCGTCGGCGAATCCGTCACCGCCAACGGCGGGGTGACCACCCCGCAGGCCCCGGGCAGCGTCGCGCCCCAGCCCAACCCCGGCGGGGCCTCGACGGCCGGCGGCGCCATCCCTCCGGCGACCGGCGGCGCCGCCACCGCGAGCGCCTTCGTGGTGCTGAGCGACGTGCACAGCCTCCAGGTGGTGGCGCTGGTCGGCGAGCAGGACGCGGCGCGGATGGAGCCGAGCCAGGCCGCGATGGTCAGCGTCGACGCCCTGCCGGGGGTCCGCCTGCCCGCCGCGGTGCTCGCCGTCGGCCCCAACGGCACGGTGCTGCAGAACGTCACCAACTACATGGCGACGCTGGTGCTCCAGGACGACGACCACCGCCTCAGGGCGGGGATGACCGCCAGCGCCGCGGTGGTGGTCACCGAGCTGCACGACGTCCTGCAGATCCCCAACTCCGCCATCCAGCGTCTCGGCGGCGCCGCGTACGTCACCGTGGTGCAGCCCGACGGCACCGAGCGCCGCGCCACCATCGTGACCGGGCAGGTCGGGGACTCCACCACCGAGGTGACGTCCGGCCTGCGCGCCGGCGACCGGGTGCTGCTGCCGCAGCCGCCACCCGATCCAGTAGCGGTCATCCATGCGTAGTTGCAAAGTCCGACAGAAACACCGTAGGGTGCCGGGTCTGCGACCGGTCCGGACAGACACAGGTCAGGGCAGACACAGTCAGGAAGGGAGTGAGGTGACACACAGGGACCGGCAGGGTGCTCACTGAGGCCTGCCGGAGGCCTGCGGCGACCGGCCCCGCGAGGCGGCGGGCCGGCGTCCACCCGGATGCGGACCGCAGTCCGCAGCCGCGGTCGGGCGTCGCGCCCGCCGCCGTCACCACCGCGGGCGGCGCCGGCGTGCTCATCATGAGCGCGGCGCTGGCCCTCGCCGGCGCGGGTCTCCTCGGAGTCGCCGTGCCCGCGGCGCGGGCGCCCTTCGGCGCCGGCGGCGCCTGGGTCGCCACCGCCTACGCCGTCCCCCTCGGCCTGGTCGCGCTGATCACCGGACGGCTCGCCGGCCGCCTTGGCGCCGATCGCCTGCTCCGTCTCGGCCTGCTCGCGCTGGCGGGCACCTCGCTGCTCTGCAGCCTCGCCCCGAACCTCCCCGCGCTGGTCGCGGTCCGTGCCCTCCAGGGCGCCGCCGCCGGCGTGCTCCCCGCCACCGCGCTCGCGCTGCTGCTGCGGGTCGCGCCCCGCGACCGTCTCGGCGAGGCCCTCGGCGCCTTCGCCGCCGGCGCCCTGCTGCTCCCCGCCGCGGCGCCGCTGCTCGGCGGCGTCCTCGTCTCCCACGTGGGCTGGCGCCCGCTGCTCGCCGCCGAGGTCCCCCTCGCGCTGGTCGCGGCCCGCGCCGCGATGTCGCTGCTGCCCCGCTCGGTGACCGAGCCCGGCGCGCCCCTCGACGTCCAGGGCCTCGCCGCGGGCGCTGCGGCCATGCTCTGCGGCCTGCTCGCCCTCGGCGGCGGCCCCGCGTGGGGATGGACCTCGCCGGTCACCGTGCTCCTCGCCCTCGCCGCGGCCGCGGCGCTGGCGGTGCTCATCGTCGTCGAGCTCTCCGCCGCCGACCCGCTCCTCGACGTCCGCGCCCTCGCCGACCCCGCATCCGCCGCCGCGACGCTGCTCCTCGTCGTGCTCGCCGCGGTGATGGCCGCGGGCTTCCTCGAGGCGCCGTCGCTGCTGGTGCGCGCCCAGGGCGCCGGGCCCCAGGGACCCTGGGCTCCGCTCCTCGGCGGGCTCGCCGCCGCAGTTGCGCTGCCCCCCTGCGGCCGCCTCTGCGATCGCACCGGCCCGCGCTGGCCCGCCGCCGCCGGCCTCACCCTGGTGGCCGACGCCACGTGGCTGCTCCACCTCTGTGGACCGGCGACCTCGGTCGCCCTCGTCGCCGCGCTGGTGCTGCTCCGCGCCGCCGGCCTCGCCCTGGCTCTGAGCGCCGCCCTCGGCGCCCTGCTCGGCGCCGTCGAGCCCGGCGCCGAGAACCGCGCCGCCACGACCGTCACGGCAGCGCTCCGCCTCCCCGTCGGGCTCGGTCTCGCCGTCCTCGCCGGCGTCACCGCCGTCCCCCACGCCGCCGCGGCCACGCCGCTCATCGCCCCGCTCCAGCCGGCGGTGGGCTGGGCGGCGATCCGCGCTCTGCTGCTCGTCACCGCCGGCGTCTCCGCCCTCGGCGCCGTGCTCGCCCTGTGCCTCCCGAGCACCACCACCGGCCCCGGCCGCATCGACCTCACCCGCCTCCTCGCCGCGCTCACCGGCGCCCGCCAGCGCGAGATCACCCTGACCGGGACCCCGGCCCGCCCGCCGGCCGCCGCCGCCACCCCCGAGCCCGCGGCCCCCAGGCGGCCCCGCCGTCCCGCCACCCCGCGCACGACCACGCCCCGCCCGCGCGCCCCTCGCCCACGCACCGCCGCGACCACCCCGAAGACCGCCACGGCGAAGCGCACCACCACCACCCCGCGCCGGCCGTCCAGCTCGAGGGCGAAGACCCCGGCGGCGCCGAAGCCCCGCGCCCCCCGCACGCCGCGGCCCTCCACGACCCCCGAACCCTGATCCGGAGCAACGCCTGCGTTGCTCTCCTCATGACCGGCCCGGTGGCCAGAAGACGCTGCGGGCGCGAAGCGCCCGCCGGCCGGGAGTCCGGCCGGGGAGGGGGGTAGCACACGGCATCGCGCAGCGATGTCTTGTGCTGAGCGGGGGGAGGGGTACCCTCCCCCCGGTTGACAACCGACTCCAACACCGACAGGTATCGGCAACTTGCAGCGCTGGGCGTACGTATGTATGCTGGCCGCACCAGGCGTCACGCCACACCATGACCAGCGTCGCAGCACACGTCTTGCCAGAAACGAGCGAGCTCGCGTTCCTCGTGCGCGAGCACCTCGACGACCTCGCCACGTACGCCACCCATCTGGTCGGCGATCCCGCCGATGCTCTGGAGTTCGTGGCGGCCGCGGTTCACCACGCCAGCAGATATCCGCCGGCCCGGGTGCGCGCCGACGGCCGGGTGGCGCTCTACCGGGCGGTGACCCGTGCCTGCCAGCACCAGCAGCGGATCCCCGGGCCGCGCCAGGGACCGACCCGCCTGCTCCGGCGCAGCAGGCTGCCCTTCACCGCCAACGTCGACGCCGTCGAGGCGACGCGGATCAACACCGTCAAGCGCGCGCTGATGACCGTCCCCTTCGAGCGCCGGGCGGCGCTGCTGCTCCGCGACATGGCGAAGCTCGACTACCGGGAGATGGGCCGGGCGCTGGAGTGCTCGCCCGAGGCGGCCTCGCGGCTCCTCGCCGGGGCGCGGCGTGACTTCGGCACGATCTACCGCGAGATCGCCCTGTGAAGTGCAGCCTGCTGACGCTGAGCTGCTACGTCGACGCCGAGCTTCCCGCCCCCCGCAGGGGTGAGCTCGAGGCCCACCTGGTGGGCTGCCACCGCTGCCGGGCCGGGCTCGGCCATCTCCGCGAGGAGGTCGAGCGGGTCGAGGGGCTGGCGCGGGTGCACCTCCCCGAGGGCTCGGTGCGCCTGCTGCTCGAGCACACCGGGCTGATCGCCGCCGGCGATCCGATGCCCGCGGTGCCCGACGCCGCGGCCGTCGCCGGGCCGCCCCCGAGCACCCCGCCGTGGCTGCGCGGCGGCGCCGGGGCCGCCCTTCCCTGGGCGACCGGCCGGCCTCCCTCGCCGCCGCGGCGGCCCCCCGCCGGCCTGCCCGCGTCGGGAGATCCGCCGCCGCCGGAGCCGCCCCCGCCCGCGCCCGACACCTTCGACATCTGGGCCGCCGCCCGGACCGACCCGCCCGCCGAGGCTCCGCACGCCGACGAGGCCGAGACCCTCCCCGAGGAGCCGCCGCCGGCGGCTCAGGAACTCCCGTCCTCCACCTCGGACCCGCAGACCGCGCGGGACACCGAGATCGCCGCCGCCGTTCCACCTGGAGGAGACGCCGTGCCCGTCTGGACGCCCGAGAGCTCGGCCGAGACACCGCCGGTCCCTCGCTACCCGCTCACCGACGAGGACGCGCTCGACGAGCCCACCACCGTGGAGCGTTTCGGACCCATGCCGGCTCCCCGTCCGGGAATGGTCGACCGCCTCCGCGAGAAGATGGCGCTGCGCAGGGCGCTGCGGGTCGCGGCGCTCGACGACCGGGACGACAGCATCGAGATCGTCAGCGGACCGGGCGCGCCGATGCGCAGCCCCCGCTCGCGCGACGACCTGGCGCGGCGGCGCAGCGAGGCGCTGCGACCCGCCGCCCGCCCCGACGGTGCCCCCTGGGAGGGCTCCGAGGAGGCACCGCCGGAGCGGCCGTCGCGCCGCGAGCCCACCGTCGACGAGCTGCTGCCGCCCCCGGCGCGGCCCTCCGGCCTCGGCGGCCCGGCGGCGCGGCATCCGGCCCCCGCGCCCGAGCCTGCCGCGGTCGCCGCCTCGGCGGAGGGCGGCCGGTCCGCCCGCACCGTCGACGGGCGGCGCCTCACCGTGGTGCTCGGCGCCGCCATCCTGGTGATGTTCGCGGTCGGCGTCGCCAGCGCCCGCTCGACCTCGCCGCTGCCCTCCACCTCCAGCGGCTCCCAGGCGCCCGCGGTCACCGCCCCGCAGGCGCAGCACCCGGCCGTCGCCCCGCCGGCCCCGACCGCCGCCGTGGTGGCGCCGCCGCCCCACGTCGCCACCGCCCTGCCCGCGCTCACCGGCACGGTGACCACCGGCGACGGCGCCCCCGGGTGGAGCGTCCAGGACATCCGCTACGGCGCCCACACCGGCTACCTGCGGATGGTCGTCGATCTCCAGCCCGCCGCCGGCGCCGCCGCGGGCTCGCCGAGGGTGACCATCGGCTTCCAGGACCCGACGACGCTGATCATCAGCCTCGACCAGGTCGTCAACCACGGGGCGCCCGCGGCGCCGCTGGCGGGCGGCCTGGTGACGTCGATCAGCCTGCTCACCCCGCCGCCGGCGGTGGGCTCGACCGCCTATGTGGTCAGGCTCGCTCACCCGGTCCAGTTCACCCCCAGCTTCGCCAGCGGGCCGCTGCGCCTGATCCTCGACCTCCACTGAGGTCGCGGCGAGGCGGCGCCCGGGAGACCGTGGTCCCCCGAGCGCCGCGGCCGTCGCTCAGGCGGCGAGCGCCGGGGCGTCCTCCGCGGCGACCGCAGCGGTCGCCGCCGGGCTCCGGCGGCCGGGGACGAGCAGCGCGATCACCGCGCCCGCCCCCACCACCGCGGCGCCGGTGAGCACCGCCGGCACCAGCCCGTCGACGAATCGCTGGGGGCTCAGGTACGAGCCCGCGCCGCTGAACACCGCGGCCAGCACCGCGACCCCGAGAACGCCGCCCACCTCACGGATGGCGTTGGTCGCCCCCGAGGCCTGTCCCGCCTCGTGGGTCGCGACCGCCGCGAGCACGGCGCTCGCTGCCGGGGCGAAGACCATCGCCATGCCGCTACCAGCGAGCACGAAGGGGCCGATCACCGCGGCGTAGGGCATCGCCGGGTCGAGGACGGCGGCGAACCAGGCGAGGGCCACCGCCTGCAGCCCCAGCCCGAGCGCCATCAGCGGCCGGGTCCCGATCCGGTCGGAGAGGATGCCCGCCACCGGCGCGACGAGCATCGGCATCCCCGTCCACGGCAGGGTGCGCAGCCCCGCCTGCAGCGGGGAGTAGTGCTGGGCGGTCTGGAAGAACTGGGCGAGGAGGAAGACCGAGCCGAACATCCCGAAGTACATCGCGAGCGAGACCGCGTTGGTCGCGGAGAAGGCCCGGCTCCGGAAGAAGCGCAGCGGCAGCATCGGCGCCGGCGACCGGCTCTCCCAGGCGACGAAGGCGAGCAGCCCGGCGGCGCCGCCGCCGAGGGCGACGAGCACGGTGGGGCTGGTCCATCCCAGGGCGTCAGCCCGGACCAGGCCGTACACGACGCCGAGCAGGCCGGCGCTGGCGAGGAGGATGCCGCCGAGGTCGATCCGCGAGCCCGGGCCGCGGCTCTCGTCGAGGTGGAGCAGGGCGAGGGGGATCACGGCGAGCCCGACGGGCACGTTGAGCCAGAAGATCCAATGCCAGGAGACGCCGTCGACCACGGCGCCACCGACCACCGGCCCGAGCGCGACCCCGAGCCCGCTGATCCCCGACCAGATCCCCAGGGCGACGCCCCGGCGTCCCGCGGGGAAGGCCTCGGAGAGCAGGGTGAGCGTGAGCGGGGCGACCGCGGCGGCGCCGATCCCCTGGATCGCCCGGGCGGCGATCAGCACGCCGGTGGACGGCGCCAGCGCCGCGAAGGCGGAGGCGGCGGTGAAGACGGCGAGGCCGGCGATGAAGACCCGGCGCCGGCCGAGGCGGTCGCCGAGCGCGGCGCCGGTGATGAGCAGCACCGCGAAGCTGAGCGTGTAGGCGTTGACCATCCACTCCAGGGAGTCGATGCCGGCGCCGAGGTCCCGGCGGATGCTCGGCAGGGCTGTGGTGACCACGAGGTTGTCGAGGGTGACCATGAAGAGCGCTGCCGAGACGAGGGCGAGGGTCCAGCCGGTGCGTGGGCGTGCCATGGGGGCGTCT
>DATARS010000083.1:0-3410 GCA_036269455.1 Candidatus Dormiibacterota bacterium
ACGGCGAGCCGCGGCCGCTCGACGGGCTGGAGCTCGCCATCCCCGTCCCCGCCACCGCCAAGGTGATCTGCGCCGCCCTCAACTACGCCTCCCACGCCGCCGAGACCGGCGGCCGCGTCTCCGAGCACCCCAACCTCTTCGCGCGCTGGGCGGCGACGCTGGTGCCCGCCGGCGTCCCGGTGCCGGTGCCGCGCACCGAGCCCGGGCTCGACTGGGAGGTCGAGCTCGCCGTGGTCGTCGGTGCGCCGCTGATCGACGTCGGCCCCGACGAGGTCGCCGCCGGCGTGCTCGGCTACACCGTGTTCAACGACCTCAGCGCCCGCGCCCACCAGCAGGCGAGCCGGCAGTGGGCGCTCGGCAAGAACAGCGATCGCAGCGGCCCGGTGGGGTCGACGATCGTCACCGCGGACTCGCTCGACGCCGCCGGCCTCCACCTCGAGACCCGGGTCAACGGCGAGGTGATGCAGTCGGGCTCGACCGCGGACATGATCTTCTCGATCGCCGAGCTGCTCGCCTACGCCTCGCGCACCATCACCCTGCGCCCCGGCGACCTGATCGCCACCGGCACGCCGCCGGGCGTCGGCTTCGTCCGCGAGCCACCGGTGTTCCTCGTCCCCGGCGACGTCGTCGAGGTCGAGGTCGAGGGGATCGGCATGGTGCGCACCCCCGTGGTGGACAGCTCACACCGCGGGTGACCGTGGAGTAGCCTCTCGGGCATGGGGACCACCATCGACGGTGGCTGCGTCGTCACCGACATTCCCAACCGGCTCGACCGGCTGCCGTGGTCGCGCTGGCACTGGCTGGTGGTGGTCGCGCTGGGGATCACCTGGGTGCTCGACGGCCTCGAGGTGACCGTCGTCAACGCCGTCGCCGACGTGCTGAAGCGGCCCGACACGCTGCACCTGACCACCGTGCAGGTCGCGTCGGCGGCCTCCGCGTACGTCGGCGGCGCCGCCGCCGGTGCGCTGCTCTTCGGGTATCTCACCGACCGGCTGGGACGCAAGCGGCTCTTCCTCGTCACCCTCGGCTGGTACGTCACCTTCAGCCTGCTCACCGCCGCCTCCTGGGACGTGTACAGCTACGACACCCTGCGGGTGCTCACCGGCATCGGCATCGGCGGCGAGTACGCCGCCATCAACTCGGCGATCGACGAGCTGATCCCGGCGCGGCGGCGCGGCTGGACCGACCTCTCGATCAACAGCTCGTACTGGTGGGGGGCGATCCTCGCCAGCGGACTCAGCCTGGTGCTGCTCGACCGCAGCCGGTTCCCGGTCGACCTGGGCTGGCGCCTCTGCTTCCTGCTCGGCGGCGTGCTCGGCGTCGCCATCCTGCTGGTGCGGCGCAACATCCCCGAGAGCCCGCGCTGGCTGATCACCCACGGGCGCGCCGAGGAGGGGGAGACGATCGTGCGCGACATCGAGCGGCAGGTGGAGGCCGAGAAGGGCCCGCTGCCGCCGATCGAGGGCGAGCCGCTGGAGATCGACCTCGAGCACCGGGTGCGCTTCTGGGACATGCCGCGGACGATGTTCCGCACCTATCCGGAGCGCACCGCGGTGTGCCTCACCCTGATGATCACCCAGGCCTTCCTCTACGACGCCATCTTCTTCACCGAGAGCCTGGTGCTCACCACCTTCTTCGGCGTTCCCGACGACCGCGTCGGCCTCTTCCTCGTCCCCTTCGCGCTCGGCAACGTGCTCGGGCCGTGGCTGATGGGACACCTCTTCGACACCGTCGGGCGGCGGGTGATGATCTGCGCCACCTACGTGATCTCCGGCGTGCTGCTGATCGGCACCGGGGTGCTCTTCACCCACGGCGCGCTCAACGCGACGACGATCACGCTGTGCTGGTCGGTGATCTTCTTCTTCGCCTCGGCCGGGGCCAGCTCCGCGTATCTCACCGTCAGCGAGGTCTTCCCGATGGAGACGCGCGCCCTCGCCATCGCCTTCGTGTACTCGATCGGCAACGTGGTCGGCGGGCTCGCGGCGCCGCTGCTCTTCGGCGCGCTGATCGCGACCAGGCAGCCGGGGCGCGTCTTCATCGGCTACTGCATCGGCGCCTCGCTGATGATCCTCGGCGGGGTGGTCGAGGCGGTCTGGGGCGTCGAGGCCGCCGGCCGTCCCCTCGAGGCGATCGCCGCCCCGCTGAGCGCGGTGCAGCGCCGCCTCGAGGAGGCGGTCGCCGGGGTGGCGCTCCGGGGCCAGGTCGACCGCCGCCGCCACCCCGTCGAGCCGCCCGCCTGAGGACGGGTCTCAGCAGCTGCTGACGGAGCCGACCGTGAAGCAGGTGAAGACCTGCCCGGTGCCGGAGATGACGATCGGGTTGGTCACGGTGCCCTTCCCGGAGAAGCTGGGCAGGATCCTGACCACGTTGCCGCTGCCGACGATGTCGATGAAGTCGTTGCTGGAGCCGAGCATCTGGATGACGTTGCCGCTGCCCAAGATCACGACGTCGGTGTCGGTGACGCCGCTGGAGCTCAGCGTGTTGCCGGAGCCGTTGATCCAGTACTGATCGATGAATCCGTTGGTGATGTTCGCGATGTTCCCGCTCCCGTTGAAGGTCACGCCCACGAAGAGGTCGTTGGTGAGCTGCGCGACATTCCCGGTCCCCTCCAGGTCGACGCAGCTGCCGGAGGCACTGGCCGGCGGGGTGAAGCGAACCACGCTCGACGCCCGCCCGGCGGCGGTTCCGTGCACACCCGGGCCGCTGCAGTCCGGCGGCTTTGTGAAGGCGTGAGCGCCGGTCGCCCCCAGCGCGAGCGTCGTGCCGGTCACCACGGCACCGGCGGCGAGCGACGTCATCAGCCTGCGCATCGTCTTCCCTCTCTCTCCAACCCTGGCCCTCTCTGCCCGGGCCGGGACCCGGCGCCGCTGACGCGAAACGCTAGACGGGAGAGAGGGGTGAACGCAAGTTCAGAGCGTCGGAACCGGCCCCCGCGCCGATCCGGTCAGCTCGTGGGCCGTGGCACCGTTCGAGGACGACGACCGGCCGCCGCCGAGGTACGAGGTGACCACCCGCGGGTCGTGGAGCACCGCGTCGGGGGTGCCCTGGGCGATCACCGCGCCGAGCTCGAGCGCGACCAGGCGGTCGCAGAGCGAGGAGAGCAGCGCCATGTCGTGCTCGATCACCAGCATCGCGCAGCCGGTCTGCGCGCGCACCGTGCGGAGCAGCCGCGCCAGGGCCTCGGTCTCGCGCTGGGCCATGCCCGCCGATGGTTCGTCGAGGAGCACCACCGCGGGATCCTGGGCGAGCACGCAGGCGAGCTCGACCACCCGGCGGGTGCCGGTGGAGAGCTCGCCGCAGAGGGTGTCGCGGTAGGCGCGCAGCCCCAGGGCGGTGACCAGCTCGTCGACGCGGATCGCGGCCGCCGCCTCGGCGTCGGTCGACGCCGGCAGCCGCAGCGCCGCGGCGAG
>DATARS010000084.1:0-2516 GCA_036269455.1 Candidatus Dormiibacterota bacterium
GGTCGGGGCCCTGGCCGTCGCCGGGCACCTCGAGGATCCAGGGGACGGCGCGCAGCCGGGGGTCCTCGAGGAGGCGGGCGAAGCCGGCGGCGCCGATGCAGCCCTCGCCGATGTTGGCGTGGCGGTCGCGGTTGGCGCCGAGCTCGACGACCGAGTCGTTGGCGTGGACCAGGGCGAGGCGGTCGAAGCCGACGTGGCGGGCGAACTCCTCGACCGTGGCGTCGACCCCGTCCGCGGTGCGCAGCTCGTAGCCGCTGGCGAAGCTGTGGCAGGTGTCGAGGCAGACCCCGAGCCGCTCGTCGTCGCCGGCGATGTCGAGGATGGCGCCGACCTCCTCGAAGCGGCAGCCGACGCAGCCGCCCTGGCCGGCGCTGTTCTCCACCAGCAGCCGGGCCGGCGAGGAGCTGCGGGTCAGCACCTCGCGGATCGAGGCGCCGATGGTCGGGAGCATCGCCTCGAAGCCGGCGCCCTTGTGGGAGCCGGGGTGGAAGACGACCCCGTCGGCGCCGAGCCGCTGTGCGAGGTCCATGTAGTGGACAAGCGAGCCGACCGACTTCCCCAGCAGCGCCTCGTCGGCGCTCGCCAGGTTGATGAGGTAGACGGCGTGGAACCAGTGGCCGGCGAGGCCGGCGGCGGCGCTCTTCTCGCGGAGCGCCCCCGCCGTCGCCTCGTCGATGGTCAGCGGCCGCCAGGTCTGCGGCTGCGACGGATGCGTCTGGATCACCGTGGCGCCGATGCTCACCGCCACGTCGACGGCGCGGTCGATGCCCCCGCGGGTCGAGACGTGCCCGCCGATCAACACGCCCGGGAGCCTACTGCTTCTGGAGGAAGCCGATCCCGTAGGTCTCGGGCTGCAGGCCCACCGCGGTCTGCCAGGCGTCGGCGATCGCCTCGGGGGTCCAGCGGCCGTCGGAGTAGGCGATGCTGACCTCCTTGGGATGCGCCCAGAGCGCCAGCTTGTCACCGCCCATGCCGATGCACTGGCCGGTGATGCCCTCGGCCTGGTCGCTGGCGAGGAAGACCGCCAGCGTGGCGACGTCCTCGGGGAGGCCCATCCCCCAGCCCTTGCGGATGGTGTCGGGCACGGGCTGGCCCTGCTCGGCGGCCTCGACGATGCCGCCCATCCCGGGGATGCTCGCGACCATCCGGGTCAGCGCGTTGGGGACGATGGCGTTGGCGGTGATCCGGTCCTTGGCGAGCTCCATCGCCCAGGTGCGGGCGAAGGCGGCGATCCCCGCCTTGGCGGCGGCGTAGTTGGTCTGGCCGAAGTTGCCGCGCTGGCCGGCGATAGAGGAGACGACCATGATCCGGCCACCCTCGCCCTGCTCGCGCATGCGGATGACCGCGGAGCGGACGCAGGTGAAGGTGCCCCGCATGTGGGTGGCGATGACCGCGTCGAAGTCCTCGTCGGTCATCTTCCAGAGCACCCGGTCGCGGAGGATGCCGGCGTTGGTGACCATGATGTCGAGCCGCCCAAAGGCGTCGACGGCGCGGCCCACCAGCCGATCGGCGGCCTCGGCCGTCCCCACCGGCACCACCTCGGCGACGGCGCGCCCGCCGGCCCCGGTGATCGACTCGACCGCCTCGGCGGCGACGTCGGCGTCGACGTCGTTCACCACCACCGCGGCGCCGGCGTCGGCGAGCGCCCGGGCGTAGGCCCGGCCGATTCCGCGGCCGCTGCCGGTGACCACCGCCACCTTCCCGTCGAGCGAGATCGTCATAGGAACCGTTTCTCCCTGTCGAGGGTCTGGGCGGCCGTCTCGCCCCCTCGGAGGCTCGCCTCGCCTGGCCGCGGGCGGCCTGTCAAGCCGGCGCCCGGGTGGTCAGTCTGACGGACTCGGTGCTCCGCGTGACTTCCCGGCGGAGGCGGCGGCGCGGTCCTCGAGCAGGGTGCGCTCGCGGGCGTTCTGGGTCAGCGACGCGGCGCGGAGGAACTCGTGGCGGGCCTCCTCGTCGCGGCCGAGCCTGGCCAGCAGGTCGCCGCGGACGGCGGGCAGCAGGTGGTACCCGCGGAGCGAGGGCTCCCCGGCGAGCCGGTCGACGATCTCCAGGCCGGCCTCGGGGCCGAAGGCCATCGCCACCGCCACCCCCCGGTTCAGCTCGATCACCGGCGACGGCGCGAGCTGGGCGAGGGCGTCGTAGAGGGCGGCGATCCCCTCCCAGTCGGTCTCCTCCGCGGTCCGCGCCCGGGCGTGGCAGGCGGCGATCGCGGCCTGGAGGGCGTAGGGGCCGAGCGCGCCGCCGAGCCGCTGAGCGCGCTCCAGGGCGGCGAGGCCGCGGCGGATGAGCAGCCGGTCCCAGCGCCCCCGGTCCTGGTCGAGGAGCAGCACCGGCTCGCCGCCGGGGCCGACCCGGGCGCGGGTGCGCGAGGCCTGGATCTCCATCAGCGCGACGAGGCCGTGGACCTCGGGCTCTCGCGGCGCGACGGCGATGAGCACGCGGCCCAGCCTCAGCGCCTCGCCACAAAGCTGCGGCCGCAGCCAGTCGTCGCCGCGGGCGGCGGTGTAGCCCTCGTT
>DATARS010000085.1:0-17591 GCA_036269455.1 Candidatus Dormiibacterota bacterium
GACGATGGTCTGGTCGAGGGAGGCCATCAGCATCGCGAGCATCAGCCCGCCGACGATGAGGTTCACCTCGCGACGCCCGAGACGGGGGGCGCCGACGGCCGCCTGCGCGGGCAGCCCCGGTGCACGGGCGGCGGCGCTCTCCATCAGCGCGATGGTAGCCCGCACCGCACCCGGGACTTGCCGGGCGCGATCCCGGAACTACACTTGCCGCACATGCGAACCGACGCATGTCGCGAGGGGACCGGCAGCCGCGCCGAGCTCGCCACCCGGGCACGCCTGGTGGTGCTCCGGCTGGCGCGCCGGCTGCGACGGACGGCAGACGGGGGCCTCACGGCGACCCAGCTGTCCGCGCTCGCGACGATCGAGACCAAGGGTCCGCTGCGGCTCGGCGACCTCGCCACCCACGAGGGGATCGCCCCGCCGACCGTCTCCCGCCTCGTCGACCACCTCGAGGGCGCGAAGCTGGTCCTCCGCCAGACCGACGCCCGCGACGGCCGCTCCTTCCTGGTGGGGCTGACCCCCGCGGGCGAGGCCCTCCTCGCCGAGCTGCGCTCGAGCGGCACCCGGATGCTCGAGACGGCGATGGCCTGCCTGAGCGAGGACGACCAGGCGGCGCTCGTCGAGGCGGTCCCGGTCCTCGAGCGCCTCCTCGACTCCCTCGGCGAGACCGCGCCCGCCGACGCCTGATCCTCTCGGGGTATCCATCCCCTTCACACTCCCAGGGCGTCGAGCAGGCGGTCGTTCTCCGCGGGGGCGCCGACGGTGATCCGCAGCCGGTCGGCGTGCTCGCCGGCGAAGTGGCGGACCAGGATCCGCCGCTCGCGGAGCCGGGCGAGGACGGAGCGGGCGTCGCCGCCCGGGGGCCGGGCGAAGACGAAGTTCGCCTCCGACGGCGTGACCCGCCATCCCGCGGCGGCAAGCCGCTCGGAGAGCCGGGAGCGCTCGCTGCGCACCCCCTCGACGAGCCCGCGATGGTGCTCCTGGTCGGCGAGGGCGGCGGCGGCGCCGGCGATGGCGCAGCGGTCGACCGGGTAGGAGTCCTTCACCGCGAGCAGGTCGGCGATCAGCTCGGGATCGCCCACTGCGTAGCCGACCCGCAGCCCGGCGAGCGCGTACCCCTTGGAGAAGGTGCGCAGCACCAGCCAGGTCGGATGCCGCCCGAGCAGGGGGATGCAGGACGCGGGCGCGAAGTCGCAGTAGGCCTCGTCGATGGCGACCACGCCCTCCGCCGGCCCGAGCAGCTCCTCGAGCGTCTCGGGAGCGGTCCACACCCCGGTGGGGGCGTTGGGGTTGACGACGAAGCGCAGCCGTCCCGGCGCGATGCCGAGCGCCGCGGGCAGCCCCAGGTCGGGGTCGAGCGGCAGCTCCACCGGGACCACCCCGAACATCCTCGCGAGCACCGGGAAGAGCGAGTAGGTCGGGTCGGGCCACACCACCCGGTCGCCCGGCTCGCAGTGGGCCCGGAAGAGGCAGTCGATCACCTGGTCGGCGCCGTTGGCGACGAAGACCGACTCGGGACCGACGCCGTGGTGGCGGGCGAGCGCCGAGCGCAGCGGCTCGCCGTACGGGTCGGGATAGCGGTGGAGCAGCGCCGCCGCCCGCTCCACCGCGGGCGCCACCGCCGGCGAGGGCGGCAGCGGCGACTCGTTGGTGTTGAGCTTCAGCCAGCCCTCGCCGTCGGGCGGCTGCTCCCCCGGCGTGTAGCCGAAGCCGGCCCCGAGGGAGGCGCGGCGGAGCGTCGACACCTAGGCGGGCGGGGACGCGGGCGCCGGAGCTCCACCACCAGCACCACCGGCACCGCCTCCGCCACCTCCGCCCCCTCCGCCACCGCGGCGGCGACGGCGCTTGCCGCCCCCGGAGGACGCGGGCTGCGGAATCGGGCGCAGCGGTTCGTCGAGCTCGAGCTCGGCGGCGGGGATGGCGAGCACCGCGCCGGTGGACTCGAGCTGGACGCTCACCGTCTCTCGGGGCACGTTGATGTCGCGCACCATCGCGCTGCCCTCGGCGATCTCGACGATCTGGCCGGGACGCGGCAGCCGCGACTTGAGCTCGACGTACTGGTCGTTCTCGTAGACGAGGCAGCACTTCAGCTTGCCGCACATGCCGTTGAGCTTCGCGGGGTTGAGCGGGAGCCCCTGCTCCTTGGCGTGCTTGATCGAGACCGGCTGGAACTCCTTCAGCCACGACGAGCAGCAGAGCCGCCGGCCGCACGGACCGTAGCCGTCCTGCAGCTTGGACTCGTCGCGGGGGAAGATCTGGCGGAGCTCGACGCGGCACTGGAAGATCGCCGCCAGGTCGCGGGCGAGCTCGCGGAAGTCGATGCGGCCGTCGGCGCTGAAGTCGAAGAGGATGCGGTTGCCGTCGAAGGACGAGGTGGCCGCGATCACCTTCATCTCCAGCCCGAAGGAGTGCACCCGCTCCTTGGCGAGGCGCACCTGCTCGGGCGCCCTGTCCTCCAGGGTGCGGCGCCGGGCCATGTCGTCGGGGGTGGCGCGGCGGATCACCGGCTTGAGATCGGCGGGGAGCAGCGCCTCGGCGACCTCCGAGGGGGCGAGCACCACCTCGCCGATCTCCGGGCCGCGGGCGGTGTCGGCGAGCACCTGGTCGCCGAGCGCGAAGGCCTCCCCCGCCGGGTCGTAGTAGGCGAGCGGGCCGTTGCGCTTGAACTTCACTCCGAGGGCGAGGGTCATGATGGCTCCGGCATCAGCGCCGCCGCGGGGCTCGCGGCCGCGGGGCGCGTGGGTCGGGGCCCTGCGGCCCCTCGTACGCGGCCCCGACCTGCACGGCGGCCGTCCGCGGAGGCGCGGGGGTGACGGTGAAGATGTCGAGGAAGAGGACCTCGTAGCTGAGGCGGGGCACAGCGTACTGCGCCAGCTGCTCGGCGGTGTCCACGCAGCGCCCGAGGATGGCGGCGATGCGCTCCGGCGGCAGCGCCTGCGCCCAGCTCGCCGCCGCCTCCCGGAAGGGGTCCCAGACCGCCAACTCCGGGGCGCCGGCAGCGACGCAGGCGACGTCGCGAACGAAGCCCGTCCAGGCGGTGAGCTGGGTCAGGGCACGCTCGCGCCCGTCGGCGTCGTTCCGCGGGGCCAGCTCGGCGGCCGCGCTGAGCGCGCCACCGCGGCCGGATCCGGCGGCGCGGAGGAAGGCCTCGACCGCCTGGGTCTCGGTCCGCATCGCCCCCGGCACCGTGGCCAGCTGCAGCGCCCGCCCAGGACGGCCCCCCGCGAGCGCCGCGGCGCCGGCGGCGAGCTCCGGGGCGACGCCGTGCTCGCCCTCGAGCCAGGCGCGGATGTCCGCCGCGGGGACGGGGGCGCAGCCGAGCATCTGGCAGCGGGAGACGATCGTCGCCGGCAGCCGCTCCGGATGGGCGGCACAGAGCAGCAGGTGGGTGCCCTCGGGCGGCTCCTCCAGGGTCTTCAGGACACAGTTGGCGGCATCCTCGGTGAGCCGGTCGGCACGGCCGATCACCGCGACCCGCCGCCCACCCGCGTAGCTGCGCAGGTTGAGGAAGTCCTGCAGGCTCGGCCCCGTCTCCGGGGTCCCGCCGCCAGGGCGCATCCGGGCGATGCGGATGCGCTCCTCCTCGGAGTCCTCGAGCCAGTGGTCGGGATGGGCGCGCAGCCCGCCCGGCCAGGACCCCGCGTCGAGGACGAGCCCGGCGAGGGCCTCGGCGAGGGTGGTCTTGCCCACCCCGTCGGGTCCGGCGAGGAGGGTCGCGTGGGGGAGGGTCCCCTCGCGGACGGCGCGCTCCAGGCGGGTGGCGATGGGGACGTGGCCCAGCACCTGGGGCGTCATGGCGGCCATTCTCGCGCAGCGCGGCGATCTTGCGGTTCCACCGCCAGAAAAGAGGGCGATCCGGCGTTTCCACTAGTCGATGAGAGGGACGGGTGGAATGCGTCATCGCGCGCTCGGCGCGCTCGCCGCGGCGACCTGGGTGGCGCTCGCCGGCCAGTCGATGACCGCGTCCGCGGCCACCAGCTCTCCCAACGACCCCTGGTTCGCCACCGGCAGGCAGTGGGGCCTCAACCAGGCGGGATTTCCCGCCGCCTGGTGCGTCTCGAGCGGCGCCGGGGCGCTGATCGCCGTCATCGACGGCGGCGTCGACTTCTCCCACCCCGACCTCGCCGGCAAGTCGGCGGGGTCGACCGTGGTGCAGAACGGCCAGGTCGTCCCGGGCGAGGTGAACACCGACCACGGCCACGCCACCCACGTCGCCGGCATCGCCGCCGCCGACACCAACAACGGCACGGGCATGGCCGGAGCCGCGCCCGCCGCCCGGCTCTACTCGGTGCAGATGCTCTTCGGCGGCGGCCAGGGCACCTCCACCGACCTCGCCACCGCGATCAACTTCATCACCAACCAGGTGGCTCCCACCTGGCCCGGCCCGGTGGTCCTGAATGTCAGCGTCGGCGCCACCACGGGGACGACACCGCCCGAGGTGGCGGCGGCGATCAGCTCCGCCTACGCCCACGGCCTCGGCGTCGCCGTCGCCGCCGGCGACCAGCCCGGCGGCAGCGGCTACGCGCAGATGGGCTCCCAGGCGATGGTGGTCGGCGCCCTCAACCGGGCCGGCGGGGTGGCCTCCTACAGCCCCACCGGCGGGGTGAACGTCTTCGCCGCCGGCGGCGAGAACCTCGGTGGCACCAACGTCAACACCGGGATCATCTCCACCTACGGCGGCGGCCAGTACGCCTGGCTCACCGGAACCTCGATGGCCACGCCCCACGTTGCCGCCGCCCTGGCGCTGTTGATGAGCACCGGGCTCACCAACCAGCAGGCCTACGCCCGCATCGAGGGCACCGAGGGCGCCGGCGGCTCGCTGCGCATCGACCGGGCCCTGGGCCGGACCGCGGGCTGCGGCGCCCCGGCGGCCGCCCCCGCCCCGCCGCCGGTGCGCACCGTGCCCCGTCCCACCGCCCCGCCGCCGGTCGTCGCCGCGGCGCCCCCGCCCGCGGGCGGCAGCGTTCAGACCGCCCCACCGGTGACCCTCCCCAACACCAACTCGGCGCCGGCCACCGCCGCCGCGACCCCGGCCCCGGTGGTGCCGAGCGCCAGCGAGATCCCCTACGACGAGGGCACCCATCCGCTGCGCAGCGGCACCCCGAGCCGGCCGGCGGCGGAGACCCTGGTGGGCCCGGCGACGGGCCTCCGCACCATCCCCGCGACCATCGCCGCGGGGGCGCGGACCGACCCGGGCAGGCTCAGCCTCTCCGCCGCCGCCGCCTTCGCGGTCGCCTACCTCTCCGCGCTCGCCCTCTGGCGGCGCCTCCACCGGGTGCGCGTCCGCGCTTGACGCCCGGCGGTCCCGGCGGGCCATGATCCGCCGCGATGACGGCGCTCCCCGAGCTCGGCGGCGACCCCCGGCGGCTGCGCGAGGCCCTCGACGCCGCCGGCTACGACGAGCCCGGCGTGCTCGCCGCCCTCGGTGTGGAGGTGCTCCCCGAGGTGCCCGGGATGCAGCGCCTGATGCTGCTCCACCGCGTCCGCGGCGGCTCGCCGCGGGAGACGCTGGTCCGGCTGCTGCTCCTCGGCGAGCCGGTCAGCGAGGCCGCGTTCCTCGCCGCGGTGGCGCCGACCACGGTCGAGGACTGGGTGCGGGCCGGCCTGATGGTCCTGGACGGCGACACCGTCCGTCCGCGGGCGCGGATTCGCCCCCACCGCGGGCTGCTGATCGCGAACGACCCGCCCCGCGTCGAGGACGACCCGCTGCGCGCCGACTTCGTCATGGGGATCGGGAGCAGTTCGATCACCCTCGCCGAGATGACGGTCCGCCGCCCCAGCCGCCGCACCCTCGACCTCGGCACCGGCTCCGGCATCCAGGCGTTGCTCGCCGCCCCCCACAGCGACACCGTGATCGCCGCCGACCGCAACCCGCGGGCGGTGGCATACGCGCGCTTCAACGCCCTGCTCAACGGCCTGGGCAACGTCGAGGGGCGCCAGGGCGACCTCTTCGCGCCGGTCGGTGGCGAGCGCTTCGACCTCATCGTCTCCAATCCGCCGTTCGTGATCTCCCCCGAGCGCGCGTACCTCTACCGCGACGCCGACATCGAGGGCGACGCGCTCTGCCGCCGGGTGGTGCGCGAGGGAGCGGCGCACCTCGAGCCGGGCGGGTTCTGCCAGCTGCTCTGCAACTTCGCGGTGCCCACCGGGGGCGACTGGCGCGAGGTGCTCGGCGAGTGGTGCACGGGCACCGGGTGCGACGCCTGGGCGATGTGTGCGGAGCTGAAGGAGCCCGAGGTGTACGCCACCGTCTGGATCGGCCACACCGAGCCGCCCCACCGCCACGCCGAGCTCTTCGAGCGCTGGATGGACCACTACCGCCGCCGCGGCATCACCGCCATGGGCAGCGGCGTCCTGATGCTCCGGCGCGCAACCGGCGGCCGCGTCCCCTGGTTTCATGCCGAGGACGCGGCGGGCCGAGGCTCCGGTGACTGCGGCGATCAGATCCTGCGCGGGTTCGAGTTGCGCGACCTGCTCGAGCGGCTCACCGACCAGCGAGCGCTGCTCTCGGCGCGGCTGCGGCTGTCGCCCGACGCGCGCCTCGACCAGAGCTGTACCGCCGGCACCCAGGGCTGGGAGATCGAGCGGACCACCGTCCGCCTGACCCGCGGTCTTCGCTACCAGGGGACCATCGACCCCCATGGGGCCCTGCTGCTGGGGCGGTGCACCGGCGCTCAGCCGCTCGGCGACCTGCTGGCGGAGATGTCCCAGGCCCTGGGCGTCGAGCTGGAGAGCATGATGCCGGGCGCCCTCGAGGTCACCCGGAGCCTGATCGCACAGGGATTCCTGGTTCCCGCCTGAGAGGCGGCGACAGGTCCCGGCCTACGCCTGCTTGTTCAGCTTGAGGTCCCAGCCGGCGGTCGTCGGCGTATCCGCGCTGCCGTCGGGCTTCTGCGGGGTGTACTGGAAGTGGATCGCCCCGTAGCTCAGGTGGACCTCGTCGTGGGGCACGTCATCGCCGGAGCTCCCGCCGGAGTTGAAGCTGCTGACGAAGACCGGGGACATGGTGATCTGCATGAACTCGAAGTTCCTCTCTCCCCCGGCCTTGCGCAGGGCGACGATCGCCTTCTGGAAGTGGTTTCCCGACGCGCAGGCCTGGAAGAGGGAGAGCGAGGCCTTGCTCTCGTTGGTGGAGAACTGGAAGTCGCCGAAGGTGGCCTTGCCGGCGCCCGCCCCCCCGGTGGCACTGCCCAGGCTGCCGTGGTTGGTGACGTTGAAGTTGTACCCCAGGATCTGGATCTCGCCCTTGTGGACCGCGTCGAGGCTCTCGCCGGGAACCGGGGTGCCGTTGCTGTTGACGAGCTTCAGGAACGCGTCAAATGCCACGCTGATGGTCCTCCGGAGAGATGAGCGTCAGGGTGTAGCGGGCGCATCCACTGCCCCCGGCGGCGTCGGTCTGCTGCTCGGCGATGCAGGTCCCGGTCGCCCCCGCATAGCGTCCGGTCCCCCCCACCACGGCGAGGGCGCCGGTGCCGCGGGCGACCGCGGGCGATGTGCCCATGGCGACGATGCTTCCGTCGCGGAGCGAGAGGGTGTGGGTCTCCACGGCGCCCACCGGCGAATCGTCGGAGGAGAGCGGCGCCACCGTGCAGTGGGAGACGCCGGTGAGGCTGCCGACCACCGCGCCGGCGGCGTCGAGGAGATCGGCGGAGAGGATCACCTGCGCCCCCTTCTCGACCGGCATGCCCGGCCGGCCGCCGGGGGCGACCGCGCGGAGGTTGCGCGCGTTCAGGGTGAGGGTGGCGGCGGTGCGCGGGACCGCCGGCAGCGGCAGCGCCGCGGCGGCGTCGACGCCCCGGGCCCGGCCGACGACCTCGAGTCCGACCGCACCGGCGAGGAGTGCCACCCCGCTCTTGAGTGCGCCCCGACGCGTCCAGACGTTCATCTCGTACCCCTGTCGCGGTGGCCCTCAGCGCGGCGGAGCGTAGCCATGCCGTGGGGGGCTGTCAACCTGCGGCCGCGTTATGCAGGACCCTATGCGGCGGAGGGCACCTCCACGGGGCGGCGCTCCATGAACAGCCGCTTGCGCCACACCAGGTAGACGACGATTGCGACGTTGACGAGGAATGCCCCGGCCTTGAGCGGGGTGGGGTGGTGGAGCAGCTCGGAGACCTCCAGGGGCAGGAACGCCGAGGTGGCGAGCACCACCAGGTACTCGGCCCAGCGGCGGCGCAGCGCCAGCCCGATGCCCTCGACGCACTCGAGCAGGCCGTAGGCGATCGCCGCGAGGCCGATCAGGTTGGGGTGGGAGCCGAGGCGGTCGAGGATCCACGCCACCAGCCGTCCGAGGAGGTGGCGGCCGGGTTCGAGCGCGAGCTGGACCTGGAGGTCGTTGGCGCGCTGGTGGAGGTCGGTCGTCGCCCCGGCGGTGATGAGCACGATCCCGCCCGCCACCAGGAGACCGCCCTTGATCAGCCGCTCCGCGATGATCAGCCGGATCACGCCGTCGACCTCGATGCGGCGGCCCATCTCCCAGCGCAGCCACTCGACCGCGCCGCGCAGGCGGCCCATCAGTCGACCGCGGCGGTCTGCCGCGACTGCCGCCAGACGAAGTAGATCCGCTGCACCGCGGTGACGTTGGTGAGCAGGGCGAGGATCCAGAGGATGGGCACCAGCAGGGGCGGCACCAGCAGGCCGAGGACGGTGAAGACCACCCGCTCGGGGCGGGCGAGCAGGCCGCCGTCGCAGACGAATCCCAGCGACTGCGCCCGGGCCCGCACGTACGACACCAGCAGCGACCCGGTGAGCGCGGCGATCACCAGCAGCGGCTCGACGGTGTGGTGTCCGTTGAAGAGGAAGTACCAGAGCAGCCCCATGTAGGTGAAGCCCTCGGCGTAGCGGTCGGTCGTCGAGTCGAGGAAGGCGCCGTAGCGGTAGACCTTGCCGGTGACCCGGGCGACCGCCCCGTCGAGCACGTCGAAGACGCTGGCGAGCAGGAGCACGATGCCGCCGGCGATGAGCTGGCCGGTGGCGATGAGGATGCCGCTGAACGCGTTGATGAACAGTCCCATCACCGTGATGGTGTTGGGACTGACCCGATCGAGCCCGAGCAGCCGGACGACCCGGCGCGCGCCGGCTCTAACCCAGTCCTGGAACCGAGTCGTGAACACCGGCAGCCACCATGTGCAGGCGCGCCCGGGCGCGCGCCTCCGAATACACTTCGAGGACCGCGTCGACGATGCGCGCCCAGTCGTACCGTCGTGAGGTGAGCAGACCCTGTGCCGCCAGCTCGCGGCCGGCGCCGGGATGTGCGAGCAGATCGAGGATCGTGCGCGCCCAGGCGTCGGAATCGTCGCGGGGGAGCAGCATCCCGTCCCGCCCGTTGCTGATCACCTGGCGGAAGCCGGGGATGTCCGAGGCGAGCACCGGCACGCCGCTCGACATCGCCTCGAGGAGCACGATGCCGAAGCTCTCGCCGCCCAGCGCCGGCGAGCAGAAGATGTCCGCGGAGGTGTAGCAGCGGGGCAGCAGCGCCGACTCGACATGGCCGAGGAAGCTGACGTCGGGGATGCCCTCCGACTCGACGTAGCGCTCGTAGCCCCAGCGCATCGCGCCGTCGCCGACCACCACCAGACGGACGTCGTGGCGGCGCCGGCGCACCTCGGCGTACGCGTCGAGCAGCGTGGGCAGGCCCTTGCGCTGCTCCATACGGCCGACGAAGAGCAGGGTCGACATCCCCGGGGTGCGCAGCGCCTCGAGCGGCTCGAGTCCGGCGCTGAAGCGGCTGGTGTCGATCCCGTTGGGGACGATGTGGTAGTCGCCGGAGAAGTACCGGCTGACGAAGTCGCGCGCCGGCGCGCTCACCGCGATGCAGGAGTGCAGCCGCTTGAAGTAGCGCTTGAGGAACGGGCGCCCGTAGTAGTAGCCGAGGTTGCGCCGCTGGAAGGCGTGGAAGGTGCCGACGTTGGCGCCGCGGTGGAAGCGGAGCACGGTGATCGGCAGCGCCGGCACCAGCGGCTCGTGGTAGTGGAGGACGTCGAAGCCCTCGGCGTCGAGCAGCTGGCGCACCCGCCGCACCAGGTGGAAGCTGAGCGCGATCCGCGCCACCGAGCCGTTTCCCGGCATCGGCACGCTGCGCCCGATGCGGACGTACCCGGGGATGTCGTTGTCGTCGTCGACCTCGTTGCTCGGCGCCATCACCGTGACCCGGTGGTCGCGCTCGCGCAGCTCGGCGGCGAGGTGGCGGACGTGCTCGCTCACCCCGCCGGGGTGGGTGTAGTCGTACGGCGAGACGATGCAGATCTTCATGCGGCGGGCCACAGCTCGTCGAGGACGTGCCACTGGTCGGGGTGCTCGCGGATCACCCGCTCGAAGATGCGCAGCACCTCGGACGCGACCCGGCGCACCTCGGGGCCGCGCTCCTCGGTGGTGTCATAGGCGATCTCCGGGTAGCACTGCCCGGTCACCCGGTCGCCGTTGCGCAGCAGCACGATGGGAACGATCGCCGAGCCGGTGCGGATCGCCACCTCGACGACGCCGACCGGGATGGGCACCTCGGCGCCGAAGAAGGCCAGCGGCTCGCCGCTGCCGGCGAGGTCGCGGTCGAGGGCCATCGCCACCATCCCCCGGTTGCGCAGCACCCGGTACACGTCGCGAAGCGCCGAGGCGCCCAGCCGGCGCGCGCTGTCGGCGTCACCGCCGCGCATCGCCGCGACATCGATGGGGATCACCTGCACCCCGTTGGCGGCGCGCGCCGCGACGATGCGGTCGAAGAGCTCGCGCGGGCGCAGCACCTCGGCGAGCACCGCCATCTGGCCGAAGCGGTGGTTCCACCCCGCCAGCCCCAGCTCCCAGGAGCCGAGGTGGAGGGAGACGATCACCACCCCGCGGCCCGCGCTCTGCGGCTCGAGCATGTACTGGGTGTCGACGGGGTCGACCCGGCGGGTGGCGACCTCGCCGCGATGGCCCATCTCCATGACGTCGACCCAGGAGCGGGCGAGGTTGTGGACGTTGGCGCGGAGCACCCGGCGCAGGGTGCGCTCGTCGGCGTCGGGGAGGACGTGACGGAGGTTGGCGCGGAGCGCGTCGAACCGCCGCGGTCGCAGCGTCAGCACCGTCCCCGCCAGCCCGGCGCCGAGGGCGTAGGCGGCGCGGTGCGGGAGCAGCCGCACCGCCGCCTCGCCCGCCCGGTAGGCGTGGTACGGCAGCCTCTGTCGCCGGGGCGTGCGGACCGGGAGCCCCTCTCGGCCCGCCTCCAGCGCCGGTCCCGCCACCGGCCGGTCAGCCGCCGGCCGGCGGCGTCACCGTCTCGCCGAGCTCGGCGGCGTGAGTCCCGTTGGCCTCGAGCCCGCCCGGCTGATGCCGCTCGGAGCGGATCGCCTGGCTGCGCAGTGTCGCCTGCGCCTCGGCGATGAAGTCGTCGGTCTGCTGCCGCGCGATGTTGTCGGACACCTGGTGGGGCGGCGACTTCATGAAGTACGAGGAGGGTCCGTCGAGCGCGCCGCTCATCCCGGTGTCGAGGGCGAGCTTGCAGCAGCGCACCGCGTCGATGACGATGCCCGCGCTGTTCGGCGAGTCGTGGACCTCGAGCTTCAGCTCGACGTTCAGCGGCACGTCGCCGAAGGAGCGGCCCTCGAGGCGGATGTACGCCCACTTGCGATCGCTCAGCCAGGGCACGTAGTCGGAGGGACCGATGTGCACCGAGTCCTTGGCGATGGGATGGTCGAGCTGGGAGACCACGCTGTTGGTCTTGCTGATCTTCTTGCTGATCAGCCGCTCGCGCTCGAGCATGTTCAGGAAGTCGGTGTTGCCGCCGAAGTTGAGCTGGTAGGTGTTCTCCAGCTTGACGCCGCGCTCGCGGAAGAGCCGGGTGAGCACCCGGTGGATGATCGTCGCGCCGACCTGCGACTTGATGTCGTCGCCGATGATGGGCACGCCCCGCTGCTCGAAGCGCTTGCGCCAGTACTCCTCGCGGGCGATGAACACCGGCATGCAGTTCACCATCGCGCAGCCGGCGGTGAGGATCTGCTCCGTGTACCACTTGGTGGCGGTCTCGCTGCCCACCGGCAGGTAGTTGACGACCACGTCGGTGCCGGTGTCCTTGAGGATGCCGACGATGTCCGCGGTCGATCCCGGTGCCTTGCTGATCACCTCGCTGAGGTACTTGCCGAGGCCGTCGTGGGTCATGCCACGCTGGACGGTCACGTCGCTCGGGGCCACGTCGGTGAACTTCACGGTGTTGTTCTGGCCGCACCAGATCGCCTCGTGGAGCGGCTTGCCCACCTTGGTCGCGTCGATGTCGAATGCGGCCGAGAACTCGATGTCGCTGATGTGGTAGCCGCCGAGGTCGACGTGCATCAGGCCGGGAACGAAGTCCCCCGGGTCCGCCTGCCGGTAGTACTCCACCCCCTGCACGAACGAGGAGGCGCAGTTGCCGACCCCGACGACCGCGACCCGAACCTTCTTGCTCATCGGCGTGTTCCTCTCCTGGACTCTCTGAGTGTCGTTCACTGGACCGCCTCACCGCTCAACAGGGACGCGGTGAGGTCCGGGCTGGGCTCGCCATCGCCCTTGGCGAGCATGAGCCGCATGAAGCTGCGCATGTGCGCGGTGATGGCCTCGCGGTCGAGCCGGCAGAAGACCTCGCGGCCCTCGCGGCGGGTGCGGATCACCTGGGACCGGCGCAGGATCCGCAGGTGCCAGCTCATCCGCGGCTGGCTGACCTTGCAGAACTCGGCGAGCTCCGACACCCGCACCTCGGCGGCACTGGCGAGGCGCTCGATGATGGTGAGGCGGGTGGGATGGGCCAGGCCCTCGAAGTGGACGCTGAGCTCCGTCGGCGGGGTCACCAGCCGGCGCGGGGTGCCGAGGCGCGGTGGCCGGCGGCCGGGATCCATAACGACTCCTTTTATAAAGGAGAATTAGATAAAGGGTACGTTATGCATAGTACCGCCGGCCCGGCCCGGCGCGCAAATCGGACACGGCGTCAGCCCCGGGCCGCCCCCTCCTCCTGCGACCTCTCCTCCTGCTCCTCCAGCTCGCGGCGGTGGACCTCCTCGGCACCGGTGTCGGTCCTCGGCAGCACCGCCTGGAGGATGGCCATCACCACCACGATCACCGCGATCACCACGACGAAGAGGGCGATGCCGATGATCAGCACGATCAGCGGGTTGGCGGCGGCGGCGGCGACCGGGTCCGGCACCGCCATACGATGACAGAGCGATGGCCGAGGGCATCCGCGACCCCGACACCGAGGCGCTGGTGGTTCGACGCGCCGACCGCGTGGTCTTCCGCGCGCGCCGGCCGGCGGTGCTGGTGCTGCCCTTCGCCGCGGTCACCGAGGTGGCCGGGATCCTCTTCCTGCTCGACGGGCTGAGCTACGGCTGGGCGGTGGTGGCGGCGCCGGTCGGGGCGCTGCTGGTCACCGGCGTGCTCTTCCGGCCGGCGCTCGAGCTCACCCGCGAGGGGCTGCTCCAGCGCCAGTACCCGTTCAGCAGCCTGACCCGCTGGGACGTCATCGACCACCTCGACCTCACCCGCGCGGGCAACCGGGTGGTGCTCGCCTACAGGCTGTGCGAGGGGGTGCCGCCGCCGCGCCGCCAGCCCGCCGCGGCGCTGCTCCGCGCCGCCGGCCGGCCCTTCGACGGCGGCTGGTTCGCCGACTCGCTCGCCGGCAGGCCGGAGGCGATCCTGGCGACGGTGCGCACCTACCTCGCCGACCCGGAGCGCCGCGCCGCCCTCCCGCCGGCACGGCGCTGATGCGCACGGCGGAGGAGCGGAGCGCTCCCCCGGGTACCATCAGCGGATGACCGAGACGGGCACCGAGGTCCGACCGCCCGACGGCGACGAGCTCGGCGAGGCCCCCGCCTCCGGCGACGACGCGGCGCGGGACAGCCGCGAGCTCGCCGGCGCGGTGGTGCTGCGGCCGCGGAGCTCGACGGGGACGCGGCGGAGCCGCCCGGCGCGGTCCGACGAGATCCGCACCCGGCTGCGCCGCCTCCACAGCGCCGCCTCCGAGGAGCTCGAGCGCCGCCACGCCGAGGGGCTCGAGCCCGCCGACTCGGTGCCGGTGGCGATCGACGGCCTCAGCTCGGTGACCCGCGACCTCCCCGCGCTGCTGCGCCGCGCCGCCCACGCCGCCCGCGAGACCGTGGCCGCGCTGCGCCCCGAGCACGCGCTCCACGCCGGGGCCGAGGGACTGGCGTTCCTCGCCCGCCAGCGCGAGCTCGCGCGGCGCCAGACGGAGTGCGACGACGCCATCGACGAGTTCGGCTTCGACCGCGAGTGGACGGAGTCGCTGCTGCCCTTCTTCCGCTTCCTCTACCGCGACTACTGGCGAGTCCAGGTGCGCGGGCTGGAGAACGTCCCCGTCGAGGGTGCCGCGCTGCTGGTCTCCAACCACGCCGGGGTGCTGCCCTACGACGGGGTGATGATCCGCACCGCGATCCACGAGGACCTCCCCGGGCGCCGCCACGCGCGCGCCCTGATCCTCAACGCCTTCTTCGGGGTGCCGGTGGCGTCGTGGTTCCTGCGCCGCACCGGCAACACCCTCGCCCATCCCGACGACGCCGAGCGGCTGCTCCGCGGCGGCGACCTGGTGCTGGTCTTCCCCGAGGGCGCCAAGGGCACGGGCAAGCCGTACCGCGAGCGCTACCGGCTGCGCCGCTTCGGCCGTGGCGGCTTCGTCCAGACCGCGCTGCGCACCGGCAGCCCGATCGTGCCGGTGAGCGTGGTGGGGAGCGAGGAGCTCCACCCGATGCTCGCCAACGTCGACATCGCCGCCCGGGCGCTCGGGTTGCCCTACTTCCCGGTGACGCCGAGCTTCCCCTGGCTCGGCCTGCTCGGGCTGATCCCGCTGCCGTCGTCCTGGATCATCGAGTTCCACCCGCCCGTCGACCCCGCCCTCGAGGGGCTGGGCCCGGATGCCGCCGACGACATGGCGACGGTGATGCGCCTCTCCGACCGGGTGCGCGACACCATCCAGCAGGGCATCTACAGCAACCTGGTCCGGCGCGGCTCGGTCTTCGCGGAGCCCGTCGCGAGGGACTGACCGGGGGGCGGTCCCGGCACTTACACTGCCACGCCGAGGGGCCGGCGGCCGTCCCGCCGGGACCGCCCGAGGAGGGTCCGCCCGTGGATCAGGTGATGCTCTGGATCGCCGGCTTCCGCAAGTTCCTGATGCGGGGCAACGTCATCGAGCTGGCCATCGCGGTGGTCATCGGCGGGGCCTTCGGGGTGGTCGTCAGCGCCTTCGTCAACGACATCCTGCTGCAGATCGTCGCGATGATCGTGGGCAAGCCGAGCTTCGGATCGCTGAGCTTCACCATCAACAACGCCGAGTTCCTGTACGGCGACCTGATCAACAAGGTCATCTACTTCGTCAGCGTCGCCGCGGCCATCTACTTCATCGTGGTCAAGCCGATGGAGATCATCGAGGCCCGCCGCACCGCACCGGCGGCGGGGCCGACCACCCGACCCTGCCCCGAGTGCGTCAGCGACATCCCCATGATCGCCAGGCGCTGCGCGTTCTGCACCTCGGTGGTGACCCCGACCGCCTGACCGAGGTTCCGCCGGCGCGGCGGCCGGGTACCCTCCCGGCGTCATGCCCGAGATGCCCGAGCTGGAGGTGATCCGCGAGCGCCTGTCGCCGCTGCTGACGGGGCGCGAGGTGACCCGCGTCGAGATCTCGCCCCGTCACGGCTTCATGCTCCGGGTCACCCCGGAGGACCTCACCGCCGCGCTCACCGGCCGGACCCTCGACGGGATGTGGCGTCGGGGCAAGCACCTCCTCCTCGACGCCGGCGGGTCGCACCTGGTCGTCAACCCGATGCTCGGCGGCCGCCTCCAGCTCGCCGCCTCCGGCGAGCGCGTGGCCGCCGCCACGGTCCTGCGGCTGCACCTCGACGGCGGCGGCGAGGAGCTGCGCTTCCTCGACACCGTGCGGATGGGCCGGGTCTACCTCGCCGCCGCGGACGGGCTCGACGCGGTGCCCGGCTGGAGCGAGCTCGGCCCCGAGGCCGTCGACATCTCCGCCGCCGACTTCGCCACCCGCATCCGCCGCCACCGCGGCGAGCTGAAGACGGCGCTGCGCAACCAGTCGTTCGTCGCCGGGATCGGCAACGCCTACAGCGACGAGATCCTCCACGACGCCGGGATGCTGCCGCTGCGCAAGCGCACCACCCTCGACGCCGCCGGCGTGGAGAGGCTGCACGCCTCGACCGTGGGGGTGCTCCGCGACGCGGTGACGAGGATCGCGGCGCAGCCCGAGTGGGTGGCGCACAAGCAGGACCGGTCGTTCATGCGGGTTCATGGCAAGGGCGGGCAGGACTGCCCGCGCTGCGGTCACCGGATCTCCGAGCTGACCGCGCAGCAGCGCGTGACCAGCTTCTGCCGGGGGTGTCAGTCCTAGGACCGCGCCCGGCGGCGCGCTCGGTCCGGACCATCTGGGCGAGGAGCTCGGTGTTCATGTCCCCATGGTGGCGTCCGTTGCGCGACCCGACCAGTGGCAGCGATGCCCATGGTCGATGGAATCCTGCCATACTGGATGCGATGCTCCGGAACGTCGCCGTCGCCGTCGCCGACCAGGTCGCCGCCTTCGAACTCGGGGTCGTCTGCGAGGTCTTCGGCATGGACCGCACCGCCGACGGCTTCCCCGGGTACGACTTCGCGCTCGCCGCGATCGACCCTCCGCCACTGCGCACCACCTCCGGGTACACCATCGACACGCCCCACCGGCTCGAGCGGCTGCGCGAGGCCGACCTCATCGCCCTGCCCGCCTGGCACGACCTCGACCGCCGCCCGCCCGAGCCGTTCCTCGACGAGCTGCGCGCCGCCGTCGACCGCGGCGCCCGGGTGATGAGCGTCTGCACCGGCGCCTTCGTCCTCGCCGCCGCCGGCCTGCTCGACGGCCGCCGTGCCACCACCCACTGGCGCTACGCGGCGGCGCTCGCCGAGCGCTTCCCGCAGATCGACGTCGACCCCGACGTGCTCTACGTCGACGCCGGGCCGGTGCTCACCAGCGCGGGCACCGCGGCGGGGATCGACCTCTGCCTCCACATCGTGCGGACCGCGCACGGCACCGCGGTCGCCAACGCCATCGCCCGGCGGATGGTGGTGCCGCCGCACCGCGACGGGGGCCAGGCCCAGTACGTCGAGACTCCGGTGCGCGTCCACCGCCGCGGCGACGAGCTGAGCGAGGTGCTCGACTGGGCGCTCGCCCACCTCGACGAGCCGCTGTCGGTGGAGGACCTCGCCGCCCGCGCGCTGATGTCGACGCGCACCTTCGCCCGCCGCTTCCGCGCGGTCACCGGCGAGACCCCGCACCACTGGCTGCTGCTCCAGCGGCTGCTGCTCGCCCAGCGGCTCCTCGAGGAGGGCGACGAGCCGGTCGAGGAGGTCGCCCGGCTCGCCGGCTTCGGCAGCGCCCCGAGCCTGCGCCAGCACTTCGCCCGATGGCGCGGCACCTCGCCGCAGCGCTACCGGCGCACCTTCCGCGCCGAGGGCGAGCGCACCGTCGCCTGAACCTAGGCCGAGGCGCTCCGTGGGGTGAGCGTGGTCGCCAGGCTGGTGAGCTGCTCGGGGGTGCCCAGCACCACCAGCAGGTCGCCGGGTGCGAGCGGCGCCTCGTCCTCGAGCCCGACACTGAGCCGGCC
>DATARS010000086.1:0-20160 GCA_036269455.1 Candidatus Dormiibacterota bacterium
TCTGAGGCTGCCTCAGGCGCCGGCGACGATTCCCTCGGCGAGGGCGCGGGCGAGGCGGCTGGGCGACCAGGCGGCGAGCGCGGCGCGGGCGGCCTCGGCGTTCTCCGGCTCGGCGAACTCCACCGCCAGGTGGGCCACGTCGAAGAGATCGTTGGTCAGCGAGTCGACGAGCGCCGTCGACAGGTCGGCGTTGGCCACCGTGATCATGTCGGACTCACCCCTTCACACCAGGCGAATCCCCCCTGACCCGGAGGCTTCATCCCGAGAACGGACGAAACGCGTCTTTCTTGCTCGACGGAGACGCACCCAGCGGCGTGGTGTCCCCCGTCCCCCCGCGTCGCCCGGACAGGGCGAACGCTACCCCGACACCGCGCCGACGAGCCGGCGGAGGGTGCCCGCGAGGGTCGGGGCATCGAAGGGCTTGACCATGTAGACGATGCTTCCCAGTTCGAGGAGTTCGTCGATCTCGCCGTCGCGCTGGTGAGCGGTGAGCAGGACGATGGGGAGGTGCTCGAGGCCGGGGCGGGAGCGGGCGGCGCGGCAGAAGCCGTAGCCGTCGAGGCGGGGCATCATCAGGTCGGAGATGACGGCGTCGGGGACGAAGTCGGCGATGCGGTCGAGGCCTGCCTGGCCGTCACATGCGACGGCGACCTCGAAACCCTCGAGGGTCAGGCGAAGCTCCAGCACCTTGCGCAACGCGGCATCGTCCTCGATGACGAGGACGCGGGGACGGGGGGGCACGTCCTCGATGCTACTCCGCTGTCGCGGCCACCGAACTCGCGCCGGAGGCAGCGTCGCCGGATTGAGACGAGGCCGTCGCGCGGTACAGGTCCTCGATCTCCGCGGCATACCGCTCGGCCACGACGGCGCGGCGCACCTTCATGGTCGGGGTGAGCTCCTCACCGACCGTGAAGTCGTGGTCGAGGATGGTCCAGCGGCGGACCTGCTCGACGTGGGCGAGGGTGGCGTTGACGGCGGTGACGTGGGCCTCGAGGCGGGTGCGCTGGGCGCCGGCGTCGAGGCCGAGGGCGGCGACCTCGGCGGCGTCGACGGTGAGCAGCGCGGTGAGGTAGGGGCGGCGGTCGCCGATGACCACGGCGTTGGCGACCAGCGGGTGGTTCTTCAGCGCGGTCTCGATGTTGCTCGGCGAGATGTTCTTGCCGCCGGCGGTGATGATCAGGTCCTTCTTCCGGTCGGTGATCCGCAGCGATCCGTCGGCGTCGATCTCGCCGACGTCGCCGGTGGCGAACCAGCCGTCCTCGGAGAGCACCGCGGCGGTGGCGGCGGGGTCGTGGAGGTAGCCGGCGAAGACGGTGGCGCCGCGGACCAGGATCTCGCCGTCGGCGGCGATGCGCAGCTCGATGCCGGGGAGCGCGGGGCCGACGGTGCCGAAGCGGGCGTGGCCCGGCCGGTTGAAGGTGGTCGCCCCGGTGGTCTCGCTGAGGCCGTAGACCTCGCAGATCTCCAGGCCGAGGGCGAGGAAGAAGCGGAGAACCTCGGGGGCGATGGGGGCGGCGCCGCTGGCGACCACCCGGGCCTGGTCGAGGCCGATCGCCTGGCGGACGCGGGCGAGGACGAGCCGCTCGGCGAGCGCGTGGCTCGCCGCCAGCCGGGGCGGCACCTGCCGGCCCGCCTGGCGGAGGTCGGCGACGCGCTCGCCGGTGGCGATGGCCCAGCGCCCCACCCGGCGCCGGCTCGGTGGCTGGCGCTCGAGCTCGCCGCGGATGCGGGCGGCCATCTTCTCCCAGACCCGGGGGACCCCGAAGAAGGTGGTGGGGCGCACCTCGCGGAGGTCCTCGCCGAGGCGATCGATGGCGCTGAACCAGGTGGGGTTGCCGATGACGTAGGAGCGGAACTCGCTCGCCAGCCGCTCGGCGATGTGGGCCAGAGGGAGGTAGGAGAGCACCCGGTCGTCGTCGTAGGCGGGCTCGAGCGACATGATCGCCCGCACCCCGGCGATGACGTTGGCGTGGGTGAGCATCACCGCCTTCGGCGGCCCGGTGGTGCCGCTGGTGTAGATCAGGGTGGCGACGTCCTCGGAGGCCACCGAGACGGCGCGGCGCTCGAGCTCGGAGGAGCGGGCGTCGAGCGCCTCCTGGCCGCGGCGCAGAGCCTCCTGCCAGGAGATCACCAGCCCGTCCTCGGAGACCGCCTGGGCGGCGTCGAGCACCACCACGCGGCGCAGCCGGGGCAGGCGGTCGCGCACCGAGAGAAGCCTGCCCAGGACGTCAGGGCCCTCGACGACCGCGAGCTCGCTCTGGGAGTGGTCGAGGATGTAGGCGGCCTGCTCCGCGCTCACGGTGAGGTAGACGGGCACCGGGCGGCAGCGGGCGCTGAGCACCGCCATGTCGGCGACGTGCCACTCGGGACGGTTGCCCGACCAGATGGCGACGTGCCCCTGCTCGGCGATCCCCTCCTCGACCAGCCAGGCCCCGAGGCGCCTCGACGCGTCGCCGAACTGCCGCCAGGTGACGGGCGCCCAGCGGCCGCCGGCGCGGAGCAGGAGCGAGGGCCGGTCGGGCCGCTCGCGGAGCTGGCGCCGGAACTGCTCGACCAGGGTGCTGGTGGCGGCCGGCATCGGGGCGGCTCGCGGCGGGGAGGCGGGAGCGGACGTGGGCATTCCCGGAGCATACGTCCGCTTCCCGGTTTCGCCGCCCGCCGTCACCGGGGGGTCACGCAGCGCCCAAACCGACCGGTCTGCTAGCTTGCTCGGCAACCATGGTCATCGGCTCGCTCACCGTCACCATCCACGTCCCCGAGAGTCATTCCCTCAAGGAGAAGCGCCAGGTGGTGCAGTCGGTGGTCGCCCGGTTGCGGCGCACCTTCAACATCGCCGTCGCCGAGGTCGACGACCAGGACACCTGGCAGCTCGCCACCATCGGCATCGCCTGCGTCAGCAACGAGGGCCGTCACGCCGACGAGATGTGCCAGAAGGTGCTGCGCCACCTCGAGAACGAGGACGAGGCGCAGGTCACCCGCTCGCGCTTCGAGCTGATTCACGCATGAGCCTGCCGGCCGAGGCGGACACGGCAGGACACCTGGTAGACGGGTTCGCCGCCACCCTCCCCTTCACCCTCGACGACTTCCAGGTGGAGGCGCTGCACAAGCTCGAGTCGCACCGCGGGGTGCTGGTCAGCGCCCCCACCAGCAGCGGCAAGACGGTGGTCGCCGAGTACGCGATCTGGCGCGCGCTCGCCGCGCCGGCGCCGCTGCGCCACCCCCCGGGGGTGCCCTCGCACGTCATCTACACGACCCCGCTCAAGGCGCTCTCCAACCAGAAGTTCCACGACCTGCGCCGCCGCTACGGCGAGTCCAACGTCGGGCTGGTCACCGGTGAGCACACCGTCAACGACGGGGCGCCGGTGGTGGTGATGACCACCGAGATCCTGCGCAACGTCATCTACGACGAGCCCCACCGCCTCGCCAGCGTCGGCGACGTGGTCCTCGACGAGATCCACTACATCGACGACTACCCGCGGGGCACGGTGTGGGAGGAGGTGATCGTCCAGGCGCCGGCGCACATCCGCTTCATCGGGCTGTCGGCGACGATCAGCAACGTCGACGAGGTGGCGGCGTGGATGACCGGGCTGCGCGGCCCGGTGGCCACGGTGGTGCGCACCGAGCGGCCGGTCGAGCTGAAGCTGTGGCTGGCGATGGACAACGAGCTGCACCCGCTCTTCGACGAGCGCGGCCACGCCGCGCGGCGCACCATCGACCTGGCGCTGAACCAGGGCATCCATACCGAGCGGATGCGCTATGTGCGCCGCGCCCCGGACAACGACCTGCTCCACATCCTCGAGGCGCTGCGCGTCGCCCGGATGCTCCCGGCCATCTACTTCATCTTCTCCCGCCGCGGCTGCCGCGAGGCGGTGGCGCGCTGCGAGATCCACGGCGTCGACCTCACCACCGAGGACGAGAAGCGGCGGATCACCGCCCTCTACCGCGAGCGCCTCGACGCGGTCGAGGACGAGGACGAGCGCCGTGTCTTCCAGGAGGCGGCCTCGGAGCGGCTGCTGGTCCGCGGCGTGGCGATGCACCACGCCGGGATGCTCCCCTACGCCAAGGAGACCGTCGAGCAGCTCTTCCTCACCGGGCTGGTCAAGGTGGTCTTCGCCACCGAGACGCTGTCACTGGGGCTGAACATGCCGGCGCGCGCCTGCGTGCTGTCGTCGTTCACCAAGTTCGACGGCACCGGCTTCCACGCGCTGCGCAGCTCCGAGCTCACCCAGCTGATGGGGCGCGCCGGCCGGCGCGGCATCGACACCCTGGGGCACGGCGTCATCCTCAAGGAGAGCGACGTCGACGTCCACGACATCTACGACGCCGCCATGGGCGAGGAGATGTCCGTGGTCTCCAAGTTCGCCCCCACCTACACCATGACCCTCAATCTGCTCCGCACCCGCACCGTCGAGGAGGCCGAGTCGCTGCTGGAGCGCTCCTTCGGCCAGTTCCAGAACCTGCAGCGCACCGAGCACTGGGTGCACCGCGAGCAGAACCTCAGAGAGCGGCTCGAGGACCTGAGCGCTCGTGTCTACCGGCATCCGCGGGTGCGCTGCACCGAGCGCACCCTGGTGCAGTTCCTCCGCGAGGAGAGCGACCTCGAGGCGCTGCAGTCGAAGCTGCGCCGGGCCAAGCGCGAGACCTGGAGGGACGGTCGCCGCGGCCGCTACGGCTCCCGCGCCGCCGACCCCGGCCAGCGCACCGAGCAGATGCGCCGCCAGCTCAAGGAGCTGCAGTCGCGCCACGCCGGCAGCCCCTGCCGCGGCTGCCCCCACCTCGCCGACCACCGCGCCAACCATGTCGAGATCGCCTCCCTGCGCGAGACCCTCGAGGGCGGCGAGGAGGAGCTGCGCCGCGCTCGCGAGCGCTACCGCATCGAGTTCCACGCCTTCCGCGGCGTGCTCCACGACGCCGGCTTCCTCGCCAACGACCGCCCCACCCCTCTGGGGACGCTCGCGGCGTCGCTCTACGGCGAGAGCGCGCTCGTCGTCGCCCAGGCGATCGAGGGCTCCTGGTTCGACGACCTCGAGCCCGCCGAGCTCGCCGCCACCCTGGTGATGCTCGTCGCCGAGGACCGCGGCCGCGACCACGGCCCGGTGCGCCGCCACTTCCCCACCGGGCGCGTCGAGCAGGGCTGGCGCATCCTCCGCAGCGCGCTGCACCACCTCGCCGTCCTCGAGCAGAAGCACCACATGGAGACGCTGCGCCCGCTCTCGCTCGACTACATCACCGCCGCCTACCACTGGGCCGACGGGGTGCCGCTCTCGGAGATCGAAGCCCCCGCCGGCGCCGACGTCGGCGACGTGATCAAGGCGGTGAAGAACCTCTACTCGATGCTCCGCCAGGTCGAGCAGGTGATCCGCACCCGTCCGGTGCACGGCCTCATCGCCGCCACCCGCGACCGCCTCGAGCGCGACCTGATCAGAAGGATCTGAGCCCCTCCCCTCGCACAGGGGTCAGGGGTTGTGGAAGAGCTTCTTGAACCGGAACGCCAGCCAGGGCCTGCGGCCGTAGGCGAGCGCCCCGCCCCGCGCGACCGCGGCCCAGGGGCTCATCCGGCCGTAGCCGACGAGCAGGAAGGCGAGTGGGTCGAAGGAGATGTGGCAGTCGGCGCGGCGTTGCCCCAACGGCTCGCGCAGCGCGGCGCCGTGCAGCACCCGCATGGCGAAGCCGGTGCCGCCGCGGAGATGGAAGGCGAAGGTGAGGTCGAGGTCGCGGGTCGCCTCCGGCCGCACCGCCCGGGGCATCATCGTCGCCGCCGCCGGGACCACCAGCAGGGCCTCGGCGCGGGAGATCGGCCAGGGCCGGCGCAGGCTGACGGCGAGGTCGCGGCCGTGGATGAGCTGCTCGCCGAGCAGCAGCGCGGTGGCGGCGTCGAGCCGCAGTGAGGCGCCGTCGCCGTACCAGGGGGTGGCGACGAGGTGGTCCGCGGGCAGCCCCTCGCTGGCGCGGAGGAAGCCGCCGGCGGCCTCGCGGAGCAGCCGCGCGAGCGCCGCGGGCTCGCGCTCCGGCACCGCGGCGAGGGTGCTCGCCGTCATCGCCGCGAGCCGGAGGTGGAACTCGGGGAGGTCGGTGAGGTTGGCGTTCCAGCCGTCCATGTCGCCGCGCAGCGAGTCGCCGAAGGCGCGCAGACCGACCACCATGTGCGCGGCGGTCTCCGCGAGCGTCCAGCTGAGCCGGTCGGTGGCCCGGCCGGGCGCGTCGATGCCGCCGATGAGATCCCCGGCGCGGAAGGCCGCCGCCGCCAGCGCGGCGCGGGTCCGTTCGCCGTCCTCCCCCACCCTCATCACGGCCTCCCCCTGGGCTAGTCCCGCCGCTCCTCGCTGACCATCGACTCGGGGACGCTCACCACCCGGTAGGGGAGATCGGTGATGTCGTAGTAGCGCACCGGTTTGCCGAGGCGCTTGGCGATGCCGATCTGCACCTTGACGCCGAGGGAGAGATTGCCGAAGACCCAGAGCTGGTCACAGCGCACGATCAGGTTGTTGAGCGCCTCCCGCACCACGTCCTTGGGGACGGTGTGCAGCAGGTAGTAGTCGAAGAGCATGAACGGGGTCAGGGGCACGAAGCCCTCGTCGAGCACGAACTTGGTGATGTGGGCGCGCCAGAAGAAGTTGCGATTGCTCATCCCCACATAGACGAGCTGCCGGGGACGGCGCAGAGTTCGTTCCGCCTGCTCGGCGGGACTGGCCTTGGGGGTGGGAGCGAAGATGCGCTCGAGGATCTCCTCGGCGTTCTTGGTTGCGCTCACCATCCCGGTGACGGGCGGCTCGGGCTCGGTGAAATCAGGCACGGGCTCTCAGTCGTCGGCGTCCGGCAACCGCGGGATCTTAGCATCGCCACGCGGCGTCAGAGGCTCGCGCGTGTCACAACTCCAGTCGAGCAGCCGGCCCAGGCGCCGGAGCGCCGCCTCGAGCCGGCGGCGCCGCTCCGGGTCGTTGAGCCAGCGGCTCTGCCCGGAGGGATGGGGCAGGGGCAGGAGCAGCCGCTCGACCCCGGGGGACGCATCCTCCACGGCCGCACCGGCGGCGTCGAAGGTGCGGCCGACCGCGTCGTCGAGGCGCATGGCCGGCAGCAGCCGGGAGAGTGCGAGGCCGCCGACGGGGAGCACCAGGCGCGGCGCGAGGAGGCGGTGGACCGCGTCGAGCCAGGGGGCGCAGAGGGCGACCTCGGCGGGGGTGGGACGGCGGTCGCCGGAGCCGTCGGGCCGGCGGCCGGGGAAGCAGGTGGTGGTCGAGGTGATCCACACCCGGGCGCGGAAGTCCTCCTCGTCGCGGAAGCCGGCCCTCAGCATCCAGCGCACGAGCTCGCGGCCGGCGCGCCCTGCGAAGGGCCGCGTCACGTCGTGCTCGACGGGGCCCGGCGCCTGGCCCACCAGGAGGATGCGCTGCCCCGGCCGGCCGCTGAAGACGGGCCGCGCGACGGCGATCAGCCCGGCGTCCGCGCAGCGGGTGCAGGCGCGGTGGGCGGCGACCAGCTCCTCCAGCCCGCCCGCGCGCCGCTCTGCCACGGCCGGATTGTCGCAGCCGCCCGGCGGCGCTCCGGCGCTTCCCCCGCTGGGCCCGGATCGCGTGGAGGCGTATGATCAGCGCAGCCGCCAGCCCCGACGACGTCCCTGCCGGGCGGTGTCCACTCCCGCACAGCAGGTCGACGCGTCCCGAGGATGTCTGACGAGCTTCGCCCCGCCCCTGGCGGTCACCGGCCCGACCAGCGTCGCAATCGCGGCGCGCCCGCGTGGTGGGCCGAGCTCGACCGTGCCGACCTTCCCGAGGACTCGGGCCCCGAGGAGCCGCGGGGGGCTCCCGAGGCGCGTCGCTCGCCGCGACGGCCGGCGCCTCTGAGCGCGGCGGCAGGCCGCGCCGGGCGGCTGCGCAACGCCATGATCACCGGTCTGGTGGTCTTCGTCGCCGCGCTGGCGGCGTGGATCGGCATCGGCGGCGGCTCGGTGCGCAGCGTGGTGGTCGTGCTGCTCGTCTTCGGCGTTCCGGCGCTCCTCGCCGTGGTGACCGCCACGGTGGTGATCCGCCGCTCCGGCTGAGCCGGCCGCACACGCGCTGGTGAGCGAGGGCGCGGACGGGGATCCGGTGGACGAGCGCATTTCCGCGCCCTGGGGGCCACCGGCGCTGCCGCTCGGCAGCCGTCCCCACCTCGATCCCGGGGCATGGTCGCCGCAGCTCGAACGCGCCCGCATGCTCACCGGCGGCGCCCCGGCCGGACCTGCGCCCGAGCGCCGCTTCACCACCGCCGTGGCGCGCCGTCCCGAGGACGGGGGCGCCCCCGCCGACGCGGAGACGCTGCGCCTGCTCGCCACCGCGCCGATCCGCGGCCTCGGCCGGATCGTCTACGCCTCGAACGCGGTCTTCCTGCTGGAGTTCGAGGCCGACGACCCCGCCGGCGACGGCCGGCCGCTGCGCGGCGTCTACAAGCCGGCGCGCGGCGAGCGCCCGCTCTGGGACTTCCCCCGGGGCACCCTCCACCTCCGCGAGGTGGCGACCTATCGCGTCGACGCCGCCCTCGGCCTCGGCCTGATCCCGCCGACGGTGCTGCGCGACGGGCCCGCCGGGCCGGGCTCGGTGCAGCTCTTCGTCGACGCCGCCGAGCGCCGGCCGAACGACGCCGAGCGAGGGGTGCTCGAGCAGCGGCTGCCGGTGCTCGCCGCCCTCGACGCCCTGATCAACAACGCCGACCGCAAGAGCGCCCACCTGCTCGTCTCCCGGGAGATGCGGCTGTGGGGGATCGACAACGGGCTGAGCTTCCTCCCCTACCCGCGGCAGCGGACGGTGCTGCTCCAGCTCGGCGGCACCCCCCTGCCGGACCATGCGGCCGACGCCGTGTGCCGACTCCAGGGCGACGCGAAGCGTCGCGGAAGGGTCCGCCGGCAGCTGCTCCGGCTGCTCGATCCCGAGGAGGTGGACGCCTTCCTCGGCCGCCTCGACGAGCTCGCCGCGACCCCCGTCTACCCCGTCCTCGACAACTGGGACGGACGACCCTTCGAATGGGGCTGATCGATCGCGCCGTATACTCGACTCCCACGCCATGCGCCTGTAGCTCAGTTGGATAGAGCACCGGCCTCCGGAGCCGGGAGCGGGGGTTCAAGTCCCTCCAGGCGTACGCTGGCCCCTCAGAGCTCTGTTGTGGTGCGCGCAGCGCACCCGCCGAAGGCGTGAGGTGCTGCGCGTCAGCGCAGCGGTTCCAGGGGGAAGGCTGTCAGCGACGAAGGAGCTGATGGCCTGGGGGCATACCTGCCCCCCTCGTAGGCAGCGCGCCAGCGCTGCGAGTCGTTAGAGTTGCCGAACTGCTGTTCGCGCGGGGAGATCATGTACGACATCCGGCAGGACGACTGTGTGCAGTTCCTGCGCGGCCTCGCGGACGAGTCGGTGGACCTGATCGTCACTGATCCTGCCTATTCCGGCATGAACCAGCACATGCAGTTCGGGCACGGGCGGATCGTGGGGCATTACCGCGGCGAGAGGGACGGGCGGTGGTTCTCGGAGTTCCACGACGATCCGGAGAGCTACCGCGTCTTTCTGGGTGAGTGCCGGCGGGTGCTGCGGGACGGGCGGCACATCTACATCATGTTCGACAGCTACTCGCTGCTCAGCCTCGGCGCGGTGGTGCGCGAGGCGTTCGATGTCAAGAACGTGCTCGTCTGGGACAAGGTGAACCTGGGGATGGGGCACTACTTCCGGCGGCGGCACGAACACGTGCTCTTCGCGACCAAGGGTCACCGCCGGCTCTCTCGGCGCGACCTGCCCGACGTCTGGGCGATCAAGCGGCTGACCCGGGCGCCGTATCCGACCCAGAAGCCGGTGGCACTCTTCGAGCGGATGCTCGCGGGGAGCGCCGAGCCCGGGTTCGTGGTCTGCGACCCGTTCGTCGGCAGCGGGTCGGCGGCGATCGCCGCGCTGCGGCAGGGATGCAGCTTCGTCGGTGCGGACATCGCCCAGCGCGCCGTGGAGATGGCGCGCGCGCGATGTGCCGCGTTCCTCACCGAGGGTGTCGACCCCCTGGAGCCCGGAGACCGTGGGCTCCCGGGTTGATCAGTCGATGTCGTCCTCGACGGTCAGCATCAGCGTGTCCTGGAGGTCGTACAGCGCGTCCATCCAGTCCGCGATGGGAACCTCACGCAGCGGCCGCCGCACGATCGGGTGCTCCTCCTCCGCCACGAGGCGGTACACCTTCCCGGTCAGCTCGCGGGGAACGTCGGGTTCGTCGGCGAGATTGAGAAGTTCGAATTCGTTGAGAAGCTCATCGATGTATCGGATGCGGTTGCGGCGGGCATACCGATGCTCGCGCTCACGCTCGTGATGCTCGTTGAGACGTTCGATCTGTATGACGGTTCTATCGATCATCCGACCCCTAGGCTCCAACGGGGGCAATACTCCTGTTTGTGGGGTGTAGTGCCCAGTGCCACCCGGGATGGTAGCCCCGTCCTTCTTTCGCGTCAACTGCGTTGATCTCACAGTCCGAGAGGTCAGACGGTTCTGGGTCACAATTTTTGGAGGCTTGCCAGCGGATATGAGACATTGCAAGAAGCGGCGCGGCCGCTACTCGTAGCAGGTGCAACGGCGTTCCCCGGCTTCTCGTTTCGCTGGGTTTCGAGAACGCCGAGCACCCAGGACCTGGTCCGCGCCGCCGCCCGGGCCGGGGCCGCCACCGGGTACCTCTGCGCGGCCGGTGAGCAGACCAGCGGGCGCGGACGCCAGGGCCGCCGCTGGAGCGCGCCGCCCGGGACCGCGCTGCTCGCGTCGATCCTCCTCCGGCCCGGCCCGGCGGTGGCGTCCGGGGTGCCCCTCGCCGCCGGCCTCGCCGCCGCCGACGCGATCTCGGCGCTCGGCGTCGAGGTCGGGCTGAAGTGGCCCAACGACGTGCTCGTCGAGGGCGGCAAGCTCGCCGGCATCCTCGCCGAGGTCGAACCCAACGCCCCCGGGCCCGGACCGGAGGTGGTCCTCGGGATCGGCGTCAACCTGCGGGTCGACGAGTTCGGCGAGGGGGTGAGGGGAGCCAGCCTCCACCGCCTGCTCGCCCCCGCGCCGGCGCCGGCGGCGGAGGAGCTGCTCGTCCTCCTGCTCCCCGCGCTGGCGGCGCGCCTCGGCGCGCTCGAGGCGGGCGGCATCCCCGCGCTCCTCGGCGACTGGCGCGTCCGGGCGGTGGGCCTGGGCGGCCGGGTCGTCGCCGAGACCCCCGCGGGAGAGATCCGCGGCAGGGCGGTCGACGTCGACGACGGCGGCGCCCTGCTCGTGGAGACGGCGACCGGCACCGTCCGGCTGCTCGCCGGCGATGCGCATTTCCTACCGGGAAACTGACGCCCCGTTCGCCCTATTGGACGGTGATCGTTCCCGCCATGCCGGGCGCGTGGAAGGTGCAGACGTAGTGGTAGGTGCCCGCCTTGTCGAACTTGAAGAGGGCGGTGTCGCCGCCGTTCATCGTCGGCGAGGCGACGCCTGCGTCGAAGGTGACGTTGTGGGGGGTGGTGCCGCTGTTGGTGAAGCCGACCACGTCGCCGACCTTCGCCGTCGCCGTCGCCGGGTCGAACTTGAGGTCGTCGGTCTCCTTGACCGTCGTCACCGGGGTGCCGCCGCTGGCGATCGCGACGCCGGCGCCACCCCCGCCTGCTCCGGTCGTGGCACCGGTGCCCTGGTCGGGGGGAGGGCCATTGCCGCAGGCGCTGAGAACCAGCACCAGCGATACGCCGGTACCGAGCGCGATGCTCCGGAACTTCGTCATCGGCCTGACCTCCTCCTCGCTGGGCGAGCCTTCGCTTCGGGCTGGCATCTTAGGGTATTCACCCCATGAACGGCGGAGCGACCGCGGTCCCCGGTTCCTCGATCTCGTCCCGCCCGGGATCGCCGACCAGCCGCCAGAAGATCACCGAGATGGCGGCGAAGTAGACGAGGTTGCCGAGCCCGAACATGATCACCCCGGCGATCTGCTGGTCGGTGACCGGGCTCAGGCCCCAGAGGCGCGGCGCCCGCGCGTAGAACTCGTAGAAGGGATTCGACGCGACCGAGAAGATCAGGCCGAGCACCGTGGCCGGCACCCCGGCGACGCTGAGCGCGGCGATCTTCCAGAACGGGCTGACCGGCACGGTGCCGGGCCCGCGGATGGGATCGACGACCGACCACCAGAGCATCACCCCGACGGCGATGAAGGTGAGGTGCTCAACGACGTGGAGGGCCTCGTTGCGCAGGGTGGTGTCGTAGAGCGACGGGATGTGCCACACCAGCAGCACCCCGTTGAAGAGCACGGTCGCGGCGAGCGGGCGGGTGAGCGCCGTCCACAGCCGGCGCAGCCCCGGCATCCAGGTGGGGTCGGGGGGACGCGCGCCGCAGATGCCGAGGAGCACCAGCGGCGGCGAGATCATCATCAGCACCAGGTGCTGGACCATGTGCAGCGAGAGCAGGTAGTTGTCGCCGCCGGTGTCGATCGGCGACTCGAGCGCCAGGAAGGCGCCGAGCACCCCCAGGCCGAACATCCACGGCCGCCAGGCCGCCGAGGGCAGCCAGCTGGAGAGGTCGTCGCCGGCGCCGATCCGGCCCCGGCGCACCGCCACCACGTAGGCGACCACCAGCGCCGCCAGCCCGAGTGTGACGGTCGGCTCCAGGGTCCAGTCGCCGAGCCCGAGGGTCGCCCTCACGGCCGCGTCAGTCGGGGAGCTCCTGGAACTCGTTGCGCGCGGCGCGGAACCAGGCGAGGAGGCTGGCGAGAAGCCAGACGGCGCCGATGATGGCGAGCCAGACGCCGACGATGATGCCGATGAAGAACGTGGTGACGGCCGCCGCCGTCGAGATCGGCACCCAGCTGTTCGGCGGCAGGTGGATCTCGTCGTGCCCGTGGCCGCCATGGCCGTGGTCGCCGTGAGAGGTGTCCGCCATGGTCAGGCTCCTTGTTCCTACGAGACCGCGTTGAGGTAGATCTGCGCCCAGATGAAGGTGATCGAGAACATGCAGAGGAGCACGATGAAGAGCACGATGCCGAGCCGCATGTTGCGCCGGGCCAGGTTCTTGTCCATCGGTGAACCTCCGTGGGTCAGCCGGGGATGACGACGCGGTCGATCGCCATCACCGCGAAGATCAGCGCCAGGTAGAGCAGGGAATAGTGGAACAGGCGTGACGCCGAGCGCGGGCTGGGGTCGCCCAGCAGGCGCAGGGCGTCGGCCAGGAAGATGCCGTCGAGCACCGCCGCCCCCGCCAGGTAGACCCAGCCGAAGGAGCGGGCGAGGAAGGGGAGCAGGGTGACGATGAGCAGGATCAGCGTCCAGAGCACGATATGGATCCGCGTGGTCCGCGAGCCCACCACCACCGGGAGCATCGGCACCCGGGCGCGGCCGTAGTCGGCCTGCATCAGCAGCGAGAGCGCCCAGAAATGCGGCGGCGTCCAGTAGAAGACCACCGCGAAGAGGAAGAGCGCGGGGACGTCGAGCCGGCCGGTCACCGCCGCCCAGCCCACCAGCGGTGGCACCGCCCCGGCGGCCCCGCCGATGACGATGTTCTGGACGGAGCTGCGCTTCAGGTACATCGTGTAGACGAGCACGTAGAAGAGCAGCGCGCTGGTGGCGAGCACCGCCGCGAGCAGGTTGGCGAAGAGCGCGAGGACGGCGAACCCGGCGGTGCCGAGACCGACGCCGAATCCCAGCGCCGCCGCCGGGCCGATGCGCCCGCTGGCGATCGGCCGGCCGCAGGTGCGCTGCATGGTCCGGTCGATGTCGCGGTCGAACCACATGTTGATGGTGTTGGCGCCCCCGGCGGCGAGCGCGCCCCCGGCGAGGGTCACGAGCACCCGCCAGGTCCCCGGCCAGCCGCGGGCGGCCATCACCATGGCGGCGAAGGCGGTCACCTCGAGGAGCACGATGATCCGCGGCTTGGTGAGCGAGACGTAGTCGCGGGCGACCGCGCGCAGCGCCCGGCGCCCGGGGGCGGCGGCGGTCGCGGTGCCGGTCTCGAGGCCGACGGCGACGGTCATCGCGCCGCCCCCTCGGGAACCCGGCTCCCGACGACGACCGTCTCCTCCGCGGCGGCGGAGGGCGTGCCTGCAGGACCCCCGGACGGGGAGGTCCGCAGCACCCCGGGCCGGACCAGGAAGGTGAGCACCGCGGTCACCCCCCAGAGCGCCGAGGCGAGGGCGAGGTGGATCCCGCGGGTCGCCGAGCGCAGCCGCAGCTCGACCAGCACCGCACCGGCGGCGACCTGGGCGAGCAGCAGGAGCATCACCAGCAGCGAGGCGATCCGCACCGGGCGCACCCCGCGGAACGCGCGCATGACGGCGTGGACGGCGAGGAACAGGAGCAGCCCGACGACGCCGGCGACGAGGCGGTGGAACAGGTTGTAGCCCGCCAGGGTCCCGCCGTCGAGCTGGAACCCGTTGCCGCAGAGCGGCCAGCCTGCGCACGCCCAGCCGGCTCCGTTGGCCACCACCAGGGCGCCGCTGAGGACGAGCAGGTAGGTGGCGCCCGCGGCCCAGGTGAGGCGGCGCACCGCCGTCGCCCGGCTCGGGTCGAGGGCGGCCGGCTCGCCGGGGCCGGGGACCGCGAAGGTCTGGACCGCAGCGTAGAGGAGCACGCCGAGGAGCAGCAGCGCGTTGGCGAGGTGGACGAGCACGATCTCGCCGGGCAGGCGCAGCTCGACGGTGACGGCGCCGAGCAGGATCTGGACGACGAGCAGCACCACCACCGCGGTCACCGGCAGGGTGATGCGGCGGAGGCGGCGGTAGCGACTCCAGGCGACCACCGCGAGCGCCACCACCAGGATGGTGGAGAGGGTGGCGAGCATGCGGTGGGAGAACTCGATCACCGTCGCCAGGTCGGCGGGGGGCACCAGCCGGCCGTGGCAGAGGGGCCAGTCCTGGCCCTTGATCCCGCAGCCGAGGCCGCTGCCGCTGACCCGCACCACGCCGCCGGCGACGATCAGCAGGTAGGTGGCGGCCGCCGCGGCGACGGCGAGCACCCGCAGACCGCGACCGGGGGCGCGGGCGAGCCGCTCCGAGCCCCCACCGCTCGCCCTGCTGACGCCCGTGCCTCCCGCTCCGAGCGGGACCGAGGTCATGCCGTGACCTTCCTCGCGGCACGCCGCATGTCCCGCACCGGCCGCGCGCTGCGCACCTCGGGGACGGTCTCGAAGTTGTAGACGGGCGGGGGCGACGAGGTCGCCCACTCAAGGGTGTCGCCCTCCCAGGGATCGGCGGGCGCGTTCTTCGGCGCGCGCATGCTGATCAGGAAGTTGATCATGAAGATGGCGACGGCGGCGGCGATGAGGAAGGCGCCCATGGTGGACACCGAGTTCCAGTCGCCCCAGCCCTTGTGATAGTCGTAGGAGCTGATCCGGCGCGGCATCCCGAGCAGGCCGAGGACGTGCATGGGCATGAAGGCGAGGTTCATCCCGATGAACATGACCCAGAACTGCAGCTTGCCGAGGAACTCGTTGAGGAAGCGCCCGGTCATCTTCGGGAACCAGTAGTAGATCCCGGCGAAGACCCCGAAGACGCTGCCGCCGAAGAGCACGTAGTGGATGTGGCCCACCACCCAGTAGGTGCCGTGGAGCGAGTAGTCGACGGCCAGCGAGCCGAGGTAGACGCCGTCGACGCCGCCCACGAGGAAGAGGAGGAGGAAGCCGACCGCGTAGAGCATGGGCGTGTCGTAGCGGATGCTGCCTCCCCACAGCGTCGCCGCCCAGTTGAAGATCTTCACCCCGGTGGGGACCCCGATGATCATCGAGGTCGCCGAGAAGAAGGTCTGCACCGCGATGGGCAGGCCGGTGACGAACATGTGGTGGACGAAGACGACGAAGCCGAGCACCGCGATCGCCGACATCGAGTAGGCCATGGCGCGGTAGCCGAAGATCGGTTTTCTCGCGAACACCGGGATGATCTCGCTGATGATCCCGAACGCCGGCAGGACCATGATGTAGACCGCCGGGTGCGAGTAGAACCAGAACATCAGCTGGTAGAGCAGGGCGTTGCCGCCGTGGTTCACGGCGAAGAAGCTGGCGCCCGCCTGGCGGTCGAGAAGGACCATCAGCAGCGCGCCGGCGAGGAACGGCGAGGCGAGCACCACCAGCGCCTGGGTGACCTCCTGCGCCCAGCAGAAGAGCGGGAGGCGGAACCAGGTCATCCCCTTGGCGCGCATGTTGTGGAGCGTCACCAGGAAGTTGATGCCGCCGAGCATCGAGGAGATGCCCAGGGTGTGGAGGCCGAGGATCCAGAGGTCCTGGCCCACCTGGGGGTTGTACTGCTTCTCGGTCAGCGGGACGTAGCCCGTCCAGCCCGCGTCACCGGTGCCGCCGAAGGCGAAGCCGGCGTACATCGTCAGGCCGCCCAGGGGGATCAGCCAGTAGGAGAGCGCGTTGATGCGGGGGAACGCCATGTCGCGGGCGCCGATCATCAGCGGCACCACGTAGTTCCCGAAGCCGGCGAAGACGGGGATGATCCAGAGGAAGATCATCGTCGTCCCGTGCATCGTGAAGATCTGGTTGTACTGCGACGGGGTGAGGAACTTGTTCTGCGGCTCGGCGAGCTGGATGCGCACCAGCAGGGCCATGATGCCGCCGATCAGGAAGAAGAAGAAGGTGGTGTACAGGTAGAGGATGCCGAGCTTCTTGTGGTCGACCGTGGTCAGCCACGAGAGCAGCCCCTTGTTCTTGTCCCAGCGCGACCACGCCCTGGCCTGGGGCATCGGCGCGTCCATCACCCCCATCTACTGACCTCCTGCGCCGGACCCGGTCCTGGCGCTGTTGCTGTCCATCGAGGCCAGGAAGGCCTGGAACTGGTCGCCCGGCACCGCCTCGACGACGATCTCCATGGCGTAGTGGTTGTCGCCGCAGAGCTCGGTGCACTGGCCGTAGTACTTGCCGACCCTGTCGGCCTGGAACCACATGTGATTCAGCTGGTTGGGGATGGCGTTGATCTGCCCGCCCAGCGTGGGCAGGTAGAAGGAGTGGTTGACGTCGGCGGAGACCACCTCGAGGGCGATCGGCCTGCCCGCGGGCACCTTCAGGGTGCTCACCGCGCGCTTGCCGAGGATGTTCCTGTAGCTCAGCTTGGTGTCGTTGTGCTCACCGCCCTTGACCTGGACGGCGGTTCCGCAATCGGTGTTGTAGTAGAAGGACCACGAGAATCGCTGGCCGAGCACGCAGACCTTCATCGCGCCCTGGGGCGCCTGGGTGATGAAGTTCATGTTCACCGCGGTGACGATGAACAGGCTGAAGAGGATGAGGAAGGGGACGATGGTCCAGGCGATCTCGAGCCGGTTGTTGCCGTGGACCTGCGCCGGCTCCTCGTCGTCGCTCTTGCGCCGGAACCGCAGCGCGCTGTAGATGATCAGCCCCGCCACGGCGACGAAGAGCACCACCGACGCCCAGAAGATGGGTGTGTAGACGCTCTGGATGTGCTCGTCGACAGGACCCGCAGAGTGGAGCGGAGAGCTGTCGTAGGTGGTGCCGAATTGATCGGCCGCCAGGATCACCGGCGCGACCCCCCGATGTGGTCGATGGGCGAGCGTCTCCCTCCGCCCCCGGGAGGAGCGCAGGCCCCCGCATTTTGGCACCCGCTCGAAGGGAGCGTCAAACCAGCGATCTGAGCACTACACCCTAGTTCGAAGCCTCGATTCCTGGGGTGAATACCCTAGCGGACGAGGCTGAGTGGCCGCTCGGCGCGCCGGACGCCGCGGCTACTTCTTCCAGGGAGGGGTGACCGTCCCCAGCTGGCGCTTGACCACCTCGGTGATGTCCACGTTGGTCAGCGCCGCCTGCTCCCAGCTGCCCCGCGCCTGCGGCACCTCGCCGGGGTCGGGCAGCGGCGCCCTCCCATTGCCGAGGTCGTCCTCGAACATGGCGGCACGGCGGCGGCGGAGCGCATCGAGCAGTCCCATGTCGGCCGGAACATACCAGACGGCCGCGTCAGCGCCGATCGCCGTGACCGCCTCGCGATCGCGATGCGGCGACCCCCGAATCGCGGCTAGGAGGCGATGCCGGCGGCGACGCCCGCGACGGCGCCCGCTCCCACCCCGTCCCGCAGCAGCCGGGCGATCCCCTCGGCGTCCATCGGCCGCGCGAAGTGGTACCCCTGGGCGAGGTGGCAGCCGAGCTCGACCAGCCGGTCGCGCTGCTCGGGACGCTCCACCCCCTCGGCGACCAGCTCGAGGTGCAGCGTCCGCCCGAGGCGCACGATCGCCTGGGCGAAGGCGCGCTTCTGCGGGTCCTCGGCGATCCCGTCGACGAACGGCTTGGCGATCTTCAGGCAGTCGACGGGGAGGTGCTGCAGGGCGCTCAGCGACGAGTAGCCGGTGCCGAAGTCGTCGATGGAGAGCCGCACCCCGAGCGCCTTCAGCTCGTGGAGCCGGCCGCTCGGAGCGCCGCCGTCGACCATGAAGCTCTCGGTGATCTCCAGGGTGAGCAGCCGGGGCTCGAGCCCGGTCTCGCGGAGCACCCGCGCCACCTGGAGCACGAACGCGCCATCCTGCAGCTGGCGGGGCGAGAGGTTCACGCTCATCCCCAGGCCGGCGTGCTCGGGGTGGGCCAGGTGCCAGGCGCAGAGCTGGCGGCACGCCTCCTCGAGGACGTGGACGCCGAGGCCGACGATCAGCCCCGTCTCCTCCGCGAGCGGGATGAACTCGATGGGCGGCATCAGGCCGCGCAGCGGATGCTGCCAGCGCACCAGGGCCTCGACCCCGACGATGCGCTCGTCCTCGAGGGCGACGATCGGCTGGTAGCGGAGGAGGAGCTCGCCGCGGGGAATCGCCCGCTCGAGCTCGGTCCGGAGCTCGAGCCGCCGCACCATGACCTCCTGCATGCTCGGCTGATAGACCTCGAAGGCGCCCTTTCCGCGCTGCTTCACCCGGTACATCGCCATGTCGGCGCAGCGGAGCAGCTCCTCGCCGTCGACCTCCTCGTCGCCGGCCAGGGCGACGCCGATGCTGGCGTGCATCGCCAGCTCGCGGCCGCTGAGGACGAAGGGCTTGCGCAGGGTCTCCACGATCCGCTCGGCGACGGCCGCGGCGTCGGCGGCGCCGGCGGCGTCCTCGATCAGGACGGCGAACTCGTCGCCGCCGAGCCGGCCGATGGTGTCGAAGGGGCGGAGCACCCCGACCAGGCGCTCCCCGACGGCGCGCAGCAGCTGGTCGCCGGCACCGTGTCCGAGCTCGTCGTTGACCATCTTGAAGTCGTCGAGGTCGACGAAGAGGACGGCGACGCCGGAGCCGCCCGCCGCGGTGCGCCGGGTGAGCGCGTGGGCGAGCCGGTCGCTGAAGAGGGCCCGGTTGGCGAGGTTGGTGAGCGGGTCGTGAAAGGCCTGGTGCTTGAGCCGGCCCTCGAGCCGGTCGTTCTCGAAGGCGACGCTCGCCTGCACGGCGAGGGTCTCGAAGAGGGTGAGGTCCTCGGCGTTGAAGGTGTTCAGGTCGCCGAGCCGGTTGCCCACCAGCATGGTGCCGATGATCCGGCTCTCGCTGCGCAGCGCGATGAACATCGCGTCCTTGAGATGGCGGGTGCTGAGCACCGCGGGCATATTCGACTCGCGAGCGCTGAGCCGGACCCCGCGCTGCTCGTCGACGGCGAAGGGGATCAGCTCGTCGAGGAGGCCGATGTCGACCCGCCGGTCGGTCTCGGCGAAATCGTCGCGGCGGAGCATGGCGCGCAGAGCGTGGCCGCCCCCGGACGGCGGCAGGAGGGTGACCTCGGCGACCTCCGCCTGGAAAACCCGGCACAGCTGGGCGAGCAGCGCCGAGGTCGCGGTGCCGTCGCTGGGAGTGCGCTGGAGCAGCTCGCTGGACTCGTAGAGGTGCTGCATCCGCTGGTGCCGCTGGCGCTCGGCGCCGTAGGCGATGTAGCCCGCGATCAGGGTGGCGATCGGGGCGGCCAGCAGCCAGAGCTGGTGCGGGTCCCTCCACAGGACGAAGACGGCGAGCAGCGCGAGGCTCGCGTTGGTCACGCCGGTGAGCAGCTGGAAGGTGAGGCCCTGGACCATGGTCCGGACCGGCGGCCGCCCCTCGGAGAGGGTGACCGCGACCATGATCAGCCCCACCCCGAGCGCCGAGACCGCGGCGACGACGAGGAGCACCGCGAGCCACGCGGTGGGGGCGAGCGCCCTCCCGTCGGGGAGCAGGTGCCCGATCGCGATCGCGGCGGCCTCGGCCTCGAGCGCGAACAGGCCGATGTTGAAGAGGAGCTTGACCGG
>DATARS010000087.1:0-5673 GCA_036269455.1 Candidatus Dormiibacterota bacterium
CTGTCCGCTGCGCGATCCGTGGGCATCGTGCCGACGATCTCCTGCTAGGCCCAGAAGTCGGTGGACCAGCCGCTGCCGGACCAGCCGCCGCCGGACCAGCCGCCGCCGGACCAGCCGCCGCCGGACCAGCCGCCGCCGGACCAGCCGCTGCCGGACCAGCCGCTGCCGGACCAGCCACTGCCGGACCAGCCACTGCCGGACCAGCCGCCGCCGAGGGTCTGGACGAGCGCGGCGAGGGCGACGTCGAGGTTGTTCTCGACGGAGCCGCGGGACAGCGCGAGCGAGCCGGTCCCGGTCGACACCGGCCAGCTCTGGTGAGCGTTGGGGGTGGCCGCGGTGAGCAGGCTCTGGAGTTGGAGCCGGCCCGCGCCCTGGAGCAGCGTGCTCGGCCCGCTGAGCGGGACCGCCGCGCCGGTCAGGAGCGCCTTGACCTGGTCGTTGGTGGCCGACGGCCGCTGCGAGAGCAGCAGGGCGGCGGCGCCGGAGGTGACCGCGGCGGCCTGGGAGGTGCCGCTTCCGCGGAAGAAGCGCCCGCCCACGGTGGCGGTGGAGCCGAACTGCTGGTCGAGGGTCGAGCCCGGGTCGCGAAGGCTGGCGATGTGCATCCCGGGGGCGACGAGGTCGGGGGTGCGCGCCGCGGTGCCGGAGTCCGAGAAGGTGGCGACGGTGTCGTCCGAGGTGTCGGCGGTGCCATGGGTGTCGACGGCGCCGGCGGCGATCACATAGGGATCGACGGCCGGGTCGGCCAGCTGCGGGCTGCCGTTGCCGAAGTTGCCCGCGGCCGCGACCACCACGAGCCCCTGGTGCCAGGCCTGCTCGGCAGCGTAGGCGAGCGGGTCGAGGGTGTACGCCTGGCCGCTGTCGGTGCCGAAGGAGAGGTTGAGGATGCGGATGTTCAGACCGTTGTCGGTGCGATGCTGGACCGCCCACTGGATGCCGGCGATCACCTGGGCGACGTCGCTGTTGCCCTGGGCGTCGGCGACCTTGACGCTCACGATGCGCGAGTCGGGGGCCATGCCCACGAAGTCCCTGCTGTCGCCGGCATAGGCGCCGGCGGTGGCGGCGGCGTCGCGGCCGGCGATGATCCCGGCCATGTGGGTGCCGTGACCGAAGCCGTCGAGCCCGCGAAGCGAGGGGTTGAAGGCGTCGATGGTGAAGTCGGGGCCGATGACGACCTTCCCCGCGGCGGTGAGGCCGTCGACCGGCGCCACCCCGGAGTCGATCAGGGCGATGTCGACGCCCCTGCCGGTGTCGCCGGCCTGCCAGAGGGCCTGGGCGCCGGTCTGGAGGGTGGTGGTGGAGAGCGATCCCGCGTCGGTGGAGGGGTCGAAGGTGCCGGTGGAGGCGAGCCGGACCGGCGCGTCGGGGGTGACCGAGGCGACACCCGGCTGGGCGGCCAGGGCCGCGAGCCCGCCCTGCGGGACCTGGGCGGCGAAGCCGTTGATGATCGGCAGCTCCAGGCCGACCTTGCCGCCGAGAGCGCGGACCTCCTGCTCGGCACCGCCGAGGCCGGTTCCGGGCTGGACCCGGACGATGACCGCCTGGTTGGGGCCGGCGGCGGCGGCCGCGCTGGCGACCACGGCCACGCTCGCGGTGAGCGCCAGGGTCAGTCCGAGGAGAGCGACCACGGCGCGATGGCGACGTCTCCCCCAGCTTCCGCCCGCGCGGATGCTGCAGGCGCCTCCTGCTGCATTCATGAGCAGATCTCCCAGGGATGTCCAGGTTTCGGGCTACGGCGCCTGTCGCTGACCGCGCGCACCGTGTCCTACGATTCCTAACGGCGCGAGCTGATCACACCACGTCGAGGGCAACTCCGACTATGCAAAGCGGTGAACTTCCTGGACGATGGGCAACGAACCCGTGACGCCGGCCAGAGCGTCATGGCTTCACAAACATTGACGATCTGAGCGGGGGCGCGACATCCCGGCGACATCGGTAGTCATCCGCGAGTGTGACAGTCAGTCGACCTGGACCATCCCCAATCGGATTGCGTACTTGACCAGGTCGGTGTTGCGGTGGATGTCGAGCTTGGTCATCAGCCGGGTGCGGTGGTTGTGGACCGTCTTCACCGAGAGATCGAGCATCTCGGCGATCTCGCGGCTGGAGTTGCCCTCGGCGATGAGCTTGAGGATCTCCTGCTCGCGGGCGGAGAGGCGGCGGCCCTGGGGCGGGCCGTCGGCGCTGCGGTCGCCGCGCTGGAGGTAGTCGCTCATCAGCGCCTTGGCGAGGAGCGGCGACAGGTAGGAATTGCCCTCGTACGTGGACCGGATGGCGCTCATCAGCTCCAGGCCCCCGCTGCGTTTGAGCACGTACCCGGAGGCGCCCGCGCTGATCGAGCGGAAGAACACGTCCTCGTTGTCGTGCATGGTGAGGATCAGCACCTTGATCGCGTCGTTGCCGGTGCGGATCTGCCGGGTGGCCTCGATGCCGTCGAGGTGGGGCATGGTGATGTCCATCAGCACCACGTCGGGGGCCAGGCTCAGCGCGGTCTGCACCGCTGCGCGGCCGTCCTCGACCTCGCCGACCACCTCGAGGTCGGGCTCGCCCTCGAGCAGCGAGCGCACCCCCTCGCGGAACATCGCGTGGTCGTCGACGAGCAGCACCCGGATCCGCTCAGCCATGGGCGGCCTCGGCCTCCGTGGCGGGCTCGCCGAGCGGGATGAGCGTCGAGACGCGGGTGCCGCCGCCCGGGCGGCTGGTCACCGAGAGGGTGCCCCCGACGATGCTGGCTCGCTCGCGCATCCCGGCGATGCCGAGCCGGGACCGGGCGGCGCCGTCCTCCTCGTCGAGGTCGAAGCCGACGCCATCGTCGCTGACGTCGAAGCGTACCGCGCTGCCGAGGAAGCGCAGGCGCATCCGCATGTTCCGCGCGCCGGCGTGCTTCTGGACGTTGGCGAGCGCCTCCTGGGCGATCCGGTAGAGGGCCACCTCGACCGTCGGGGGCAGCCGGCGGGGCCGGCCCTCGGTGTCGACGGCGGCGTCCAGCCCGGTGCCGGCGGTCCGGTCGCGGACGTGCCGGGTGAGCGCGGGGAGCAGGCCGAACTCGTCGAGGGCCGGCGGGCGCAGCTCGGTGGCGATGCGCTGGAGGTCGGCGAGGGTGGCTCCGGCGAGCTTGCGCAGCCGGGCCAGGGTGGAGGTGAGCTCGGTCCGGCCCTCGCGGGAGGCCTGGGCCTCGGCGGCGTCGACCGTCGTCATCAGCGCCGCGAGCAGCTGGTTGGCCTCGTCGTGGAGCTCGCGGGCGACCCGGCGGCGCTCCTCCTCCTGGGCGTGGATGACCATGTCGGCGAGGCGGCGGGTCTCCTCGCGCTGGCGGTCGAGCGAGGCGCCCAGCGCGCGGCTCTCCTCGAGCCGGCGGGCGAGGTCGATGGAGAGCTTGGCGTTCTCCTCGGCGATCGCCCGCTGGGTGCGCACGCTGCTCATCAGCCGGCACTCGGCGCTCTGGATCTGTCCGGCGCCGGCGGCACTGATGAAGCCCACCCCCCAGACCGAGAAGAGGAAAAGGAGCACGTGGCCGATGTGGGTGCGCGCCGCGTTGGCGAAGAGCGGGTCGAAGGGCAGCACCGCGCAGAAGGCGAGGCTGATCACCGCGCAGATCGCGTAGAGGGTCCTGGTCTCCAGGGTGAGCGCGCAGGCGATGATGATCAGGTAGTAGAGGAAGACGAGCAGGCTCATGTGGTAGCCGGTGAGCCGGATCACCTCGGTGGTCAGCGCCACGTCGACGAGCAGTCCCAGCACCACCTTGGTGTGGGAGAGCCACACCCGCGGAAGCAGCACGTGGTAGGCGACGGCGTAGACGAGGGTGGTGCCGAGCAGCACCAGGAACCAGGGCGTCGCCGGCCGGGCGATGAAGTCGACGTGGACCAGGGTGGCGGCGAGGGCCACCGGCACCGCGGTGGCGTGGGCCAGCCCCATCAGCCGCTCGTAGTGGAGCAGCCGGGAGCGCTCGGCGCCGCGGACCTTCCCCCCGGCGCGGTTGCGCGGCCAGTCGAGGCCGCCGGTCGCGGGGGGGATGATGCGCTGGACCGCGCCGAGCGCCGCCCCCAGTCCTCCGTTCCTCACAGCCGGAAGAACCACCAGCGGCCGGCGCTCAGCCGCCGTTCGGTGATCTCCACGGCGCTGCGCCGGGCGTCGACGACGGCGCTCGCCCAGAAGGCGAGGCCGAGCAGCAGCAGGGCGAGGAAGATGATCACCGAGCCGAGCGCCAGCAGCAGGAAGGCGGTGCCCGCGCCGCGGTGGAGCAGGGCGGTGCCCAGCCGCTCCCCGGCGGTGATGAGCACGACCGCCGGGCCGATGGTGAGCACGGTGGCGAGCAGGAAGAAGGCCCCCTTGGCCGGCTGCAGGTTGTAGAGCTGGCCCAGGCCGGGCACCACCGAGAGCGCGGCGGCGACCCGCGGATCGCGCCTCATCGCCTCGCGTCCCTCCAACTGCTCGCTAGCCCGACAGGAAGCTCCGATAGCAGAAGTATGCGGCGAGCAGGAGCGAGCCCCCGCCCCAGATCGAGACGAAGAGCACGTCGCCCCAGCCGGCGTCCCCGGGGTCGAGGTTGGCGAGCAGGGCCCACATCTGAGCGTGCATCAGTGGCTCTTGAAGTTCTCGAGGTAGTGCTCGAGCAGGATGATCACGAAGGTTCCCATGAGCAGCACCACGAACATCCCGAGGGTGCCCACGAAGGCCCGCAGCGCGCTGCTGCTACCGCGACGCATACGACGCTCCTCCCCCGATCACGGCAGGGTGTTGTAGTCCTCCCAGTGCCGAATGAACTGCACCAGGATGTTGATCTGATCCTCGGAGAGCACCCGGGTCACCTTGCCCGACTGCTTGTCGCGAGTGGGGTCGTACACGAAGTCGGGGGCCGCCGAACCCCACGCCGGCATCACGCTGCCGAGGTGCTCGAAGTCCGTGTACCCGTACTCGATGCACCGGTAGTAGTAGTCCTCGTTGAAGTAGCCGAGCCGGTCCTGGTTGCTGAGCGGCGGACCGACCTTGCCCTCGCCGAGCCCGCCGTGGCAGGTGGCGCAGTACTTGTAGTAGAGCGACGCGCCCTCGGTCCAGGTGAACTCCGGGTTGACGATCAGGTTGAGGTGCGCCTCCGAGTCGGTGAGCGAGAGCCGGCCGCCGTTGTGGCAGACGATGCAGCCCACCTGGTCGAGGCCGAGGGGCCGGCCGCCGTTGCTCGCCGGGCTCAGGAAGCTCGGGATGAAGCCGGGGAGCTTGATCTGGTCGACGGTGCCGGGCTTGTCGCCGGCGATGGTGTAGGGATGGAACCCGTCGGAGGTGGCGTAGCTGCCGGCGCCGTACTTGTCGTACAGCTGCTGGCTGATCGTCGCCGGATGGGTGAGGGTCAGCCCGTAGGTCCGGGTGATCTCCTCGTGCTTCGGCTCGTACTTGAGGAAGTCCTTGACCAGTCTCTCGGCCGCCTTCTCGGGGCCGACGATGGTGATGTCGGGGATGTGGCAGCTGATGCAGCGCTCCACCCGGAAGGTGTCGCCGCGCTTGGCGAGGGGGAAGGTGGGGAAGAGCTGCTGCGCGGCGACGTCGAACTTCGAGTCCGGGTAGTCGCGCTTGTACTGCTCCTGGACCGCCAGGTAGTGGCGGTCGCTGCTGTCCTTCGCCGAGGCGATGCCGGTCAGCACCAGGATGGCGGCGGAGAGAGCCAGGAACAGCCTGGTCATG
>DATARS010000088.1:0-21695 GCA_036269455.1 Candidatus Dormiibacterota bacterium
ACCCGGTCGAGGGCGAGCTCGCGACATGAACCGCAGGGGGAAGGCTGTCAGCGACGAAGGAGCTGATGGCCTGGGGGAGTCCCCCCTCCCGGTGGGCGCGTCAGCGCCCAGAGGTCAGGTCGAGAGGGGGAAGGCTGTCAGCGACGAAGGAGCTGATGGCCTGGGGGAGTCCCCCCTCCCGGTGGGCGCGTCAGCGCCCCGAGGTCAGGTCGAGGTCCCCGCGGATCCGCTCGACCTGGTGCCCGCCGGCGCCACCGTGGCCGTGGCCATGTCCGGCGGGGTCGACTCCGGGGTCGCGGCGGCACGCTGCGTCGCCCGCGGGCTCGACGTCGTCGGCATCACCCTGGCGATGTGGCCGCGCCCGGCCGAGGTGGTTCGCGACCGCGGCTGCTGCGGGGTCGACGCGGTCACCGACGCCCGCCGCACCGCCGCCCGGCTCGGCATCCCCCACTACGTCTGGAATCTCGAGGAGGAGTTCGAGGCGGCGGTGATCGCCGACTTCGAGGCCGAGTACGCGGCCGGACGCACCCCCAACCCCTGCGTGCGGTGCAACCACCGGGTCAAGTTCGGCGTGCTGCTCGACCGGGCCACCGCGCTCGGCGCCGGCCATCTCGCCACCGGCCACTACGCGCGCACCGGCCGCCGCGGCGCCGACTGGACGCTGCACCGGGGCGCCGACCCGGCGAAGGACCAGGCCTACACCCTCTACCAGCTGGGCCAGGACCGGCTGGGGCGCGCCGTCTTCCCGCTGGGCGGGGCGGCGAGCAAGGAGGAGGTGCGCGGCCTCGCCCGCGACCTCGGCCTCGGCGTCGCCGCCAAGCCGGACTCTCAGGAGCTCTGCTTCGTCGACACCGGCGTCCGCGACGAGCTCGAGCGCCGGCTGGCCGGCCGTTTCGCCCCCGGCCCGATCGTCGACGCCGCCGGGACGACCGTCGGCGAGCACCGCGGGCTGCCCTTCTACACGGTCGGCCAGCGCAGCGGCCTGGGGATCGCGCCACGCCGGCCCGACGCCGCCCCGCTCCACGTCCTCGCCCTGGACCCCGCGCGCAACACCCTGGTGGTCGGGCCCCGCCAGGCGCTGCTCCGCTCCGAGCTGACCGCCACCGACTGCTCCTGGGTGGCGGCGCCGCCGCCGGTGGGGGAGGGGTGCACCGCGCAGCTCCGCGCCCACGGCCGCGCCCACCCGGCACAGGTGGTGGAGGCGACCGGGGCGGGGCTGCGGCTGCGCCTCGATCCCCCCGCATCCCAGGTGGCGCCGGGCCAGGCGGTCGTCCTCTACCGCGGCGACGAGGTCCTGGGCGGCGGCAGGGTGGTCGGGTAGTCTTCCGCCCCGTGCCTCCCAGCGCCGCCGAGGTCCTCGTCGGCTCCGCCACCGTCGTCGGGTTCTGCGTGGCGGGGTGCTATGCGGCGCGCGCCGCGCTCGGTGGCGGCAACCGGCTCTGGCTGGTGAGCGCGGTGGGCTGCCTCCTGGTCGTCGCCGGGGTGGTCGGACAGCGCACCTTCCCCTCCGCCGACTCGGTGACCCGGTCCGGCAAGGATACGGCCGGCCGCCAGGTGCCGGGCCCCTGGGACGCCGGGGTGGGCATCCCCGTGGTCGGGCTGCACGTCACCCCGGTGACCCTGGCGGGCCTGCTGCTCAGCGTCGCCGGCACCTCGCTGGTCCTCTTCTTCGAGGCCCCGCCGCCACGCGCGACGGGCGCCGAGGGCGGTGGCGCGGCCGCGCTCGAGGACGACGACACGGTCTGACCCCCGGGTGGTCGCACGCGGCGCTCTCTATACTGGCGCGCCGTGCCGTCCCTCTCCGCCGTGGTGATCGCCCTCCTCGTGGGGATCGTGCTGCCACTGGGCCTCCTGGCCGGTGCGCGCGCCCTCGGAGGAAGCGCATCCGAGGCTCGCGGGGCCGTCCCCGAACTGCCCCGGCTGCTCCTGCTGGCGCTGGGCGCGATCCTCCTGTACTGCCTGGTCCCGTTCGCGGTCGCGCTGGGCGGCCTCCCGCACGGCTACACGGTGGCGGAGATGGTGCTCTTCGCCGCCCTGCTCGGCGCCGCCGCCCTCTATGTGGCCCGCGCCGGCTCCCGCGGCTGGGGGTGAGGGGATGAGCGTCAACGGCCCCCTCTTCTATGTGGGAGCTGCCGCCGCGCTCGCCGGCGCGGTGCTGGTGGTGACCGGCAGGGACGTCCGCAGCTCGGTGACCGCCTTCGCCGGATTCGGCCTGGGGCTCGGGCTGCTCCTCCTGGTGATCGGCGCCGACCTCGTCGCCGGCCTCGCGGTGCTCATCTGCAGCGGTGTGGTGCCGGCGGTGGTGCTCACCGGGATGGTGCTGACCACCGACCCGCCGGGCCCGGGCGACGACGCCCACACCCCGCGGCGTCCGATGCTCAGCGCGGTGCTCCGCCGCTGGCCGCTCGCCCTGGGGGTCGCCGTCGGGCTGACGGCGCTGATCATCGCGGTCGCCGCCTCGAGCCGCGGCGACTGGGTCACCGGGGACTACCCCTCCGAGCTCCTCGACCACGGCACCACCGCGACCCTGGGCCGGGTGCTGCTGAACAGCTATGCGCTGCCCTTCATCGGCGCCGGGCTGCTGCTCCTCACCGCCGTGGTCGGCGCCATGGTGATCGCCCGCCGCGACCGCATGGAGCGCGACATGGACAGGGCCGAGCGTGACCGGGCCGAGCGCGAGGAGCGGATCCGCCGCCGCCGCGAGGACCGCATCCGCGCTCGCGAGGGCCGCCGTCCCGGCGATCCCGGGGTCGCCACGGCGCTCCCCGGCGAGGAGGAGGAGGGATGAGCATCGGCGTCACCCACGTGGTCGTGGTCAGCGCGCTCATCTTCGGCACCGGCGTCTACGGGGTGCTGGCGCGGCGCAGCCTCTTCGGCATGCTGCTGGCGCTGCAGCTGATGCTCGCCGGGGCCTGCGTCGCCCTGGTCGGCTTCGCCCGCTTCGGCGACGCCGCGGTCGAGCCGCTCGACGGGATGGCGGTCGCCTTCCTCGCCCTGCTCGCCGCCGCCGCCGAGGTGACGGTGGTCGTGGCCGTGGTGCTGCTCGCCTACCGCCGGCACCGGACGGTGCAGGTGGACGAGCTCGACGAGCTCGCGGGATAGGAGTCCGAGATGTACAACCTGGCCTGGGCGGTGGTGCTGGTGCCGCTGGGCGCGTGCCTGCTGAGCTACCTGCCCGAGGCGCCCCGACGCGCAGCCCAGTTCTGCATCGCCGGCACCGCGGCGACGCTGGTGCTCTCGCTGGTGCTGCTCGTCGACCGGCTCCTGCACAACAACGCCGCGCCCTACCAGTCGGTGATCACCTTCCTGACCTTCTCGCCGAACCAGGACCTCGGCGGCGGGGTGGTCGGCGACTTCCATCTCCAGCTGGGGGTGCGCGTCGACGGGCTGAGCGCGGTGATGATGCCGGTGGTCGCGCTGATCAGCCTGCTGGTGCAGCTCCACTCGGTGGGCTCGCTGCGCGGCGAGGGCGGGATGCGCCGCTATGCCGCGGTGCTGAGCTTCGGCACCTTCGCGATGCTCGCCTTCGTCGCCAGCCCCAACTACTTCGACCTCTTCGTGATGTGGGAGATGGTGTCGGTGTGCTGCTGGCTGCTGCTCGGCCACTGGTGGCACCGCCCCGAGTCGCTCCGCGCGGCCCGGCGCGCCTTCCTCGTCACCCGGGTCGGTGATCTGGCGCTGCTGCTCGCGCTGATCCTCACCTACGTGAAGTTCAGCGCCAACGTCGCCCTGCTCCCGGCCACGCCCGGACAGGACGTCAACGACCCGCTCAGCTTCACCATCCTCGGCCAGGAGTGGCACCGGGCCCACCTCGGCGCCGTCGCCGGCGTCGGCGTCCGCACCCTGGTGGCGACCGCGCTGCTGCTGCTGCTCGCCGCGGCGGTGAAGTCGGCGCAGCTGCCGGTGCAGGGGTGGCTGGCGGGCAGCGCCGAGGCGCCGCCGCCGGCCGCGGCCCTGATCCAGTCGGCGGGGGTGGCGGTGATGGGCGTCCTCCTGGTGGCGCGCAGCTACCCGCTCTTCCTCGAGGTGCCGCCGGTGCTCGCCACCATGGCGGTGCTCGGCGCGCTCACCGCGGTGGCGAGCGCCCTGCTCGCGCTCGCCCACACCGACATGCAGCGCATCCTCGCCTACGCCACCTCGAGCCACCTCGGGCTGGCGTTTCTCGCGCTGGGGGTCGGGGCGCTGAGCGCCGGGGTCTTCCACCTCTTCACCCAGGCCTTCGCGGTGGCGCTGATGGTGCTCGCCGCCGGCAACGTCGCCCGCGCCTACGGGGTGCGCGACATCCACCACCTCGGCGGCGTCTGGGAGCGGATGCCACGGACCGCGCGGGCGATGCTCGCCGGCTGCGCCGCGTCCGCCGGGGTGGTCCTGCTCTCCGGGTTCTGGTCGCTGGACGGCGTCGTCGCCGGCGTGCTCCGCAACCGCCTGCCCAACGGGGCGTCGGCCCCCGCGGTGATCCAGGTGCTGCTCATCGCCGGCGTCCTCGCCGCGCTGACGCTCGGCGCACTCGCCCTCTTCCGGATGTTCGCCGTCGGCTTCCTCGGCGAACCGGTGAAGCGGCGCGGCTTCCAGCCCGAGAAGGTGCGCGAGCCCGCCGTGGGGATGCGCGCTCCCCTGGCCGTGCTCGCCGTCATCTGCCTGGTGGTCGGCCTGGTCGGGATCCCCGGGGTGCGCGCCACCTTCGGCAACGTCGTCTTCGCCGGTGCGACGCCGCAGCACGAACCCTTCTCGGTGGTCGCGCTGCTGCTCACCGCGGTCTTCGCGACCGGTGGCGCCGCGCTCGCCGGGATGATCTGGGTCCGCCGCGACGAGGCCGCCACCGACCTGGCCACCCGGGTCGCCGCCGCCACCCCCCTCGCCGCGGCGACGGCGGCGCTGGGAACGCTCGGGACCCGCCTCGGCGTCCTCCTCGTCCGTCCCGCGGCGCTGCCGCCGCTGATCGACGACGCGGTGCTCGAGCCCCTCGCCGATGCCGTCGGCGGCGGGCTCGACGTCGCCGCCGGCGGGGCCCGGCGGCTCCAGGCGGGACGGCTCAGCAGCTACACGCTCACCGCCGTCGCCGCCACCGCGCTGCTCGCACTGGGGGCGACGCTCGCGGCCACCGGCCACCTCCCCGGCGTGGGGGGCTCGCGATGATCGCACTGCACCCGCTCCTTGCCGCCACCGGGACCGGGACCGGAACCGGCACCTCGACGACCACAACGACCACGTCGGGGGAGTTCCCCACGGTCCTGCTCACCGCGCTGATCTGGACCAGCCTGGCGGCGGTGGTGATCCTGCTGGCGCTCCCCGAGCGCACCGACGAGGAGCGCTCACGGCTGCGGCTGGTGGCCCTCGCCGGCGCCGCGATCCCGCTGCTTCTGGCCACCTTCGGCCTCAACTACCAGATCGGCCAGGACTTCATCGGAGGCACGACCTCCTTCGAGGAGCAGCGTTCCTGGCTGACCTCGCTGCCGATCCAGAGCAGCTATCACCTCGGCGTCGACGGCATCTCGCTGCCGCTGCTGCTGCTGAGCACCCTGCTCTTCGTGATCGCCATGATCGCCTCCTGGCGGGTGGTCACCCGGCTGCGCCTCTACCTGGTGCTGCTGCTGGTGATGGAGACCGGGGTCAACGGCGTGCTCTGCTCGCTGGACTACCTGCTGCTGCTGCTCTTCTGGGGCATGACCATCGTGCCGGTCTTCCTGCTCATCGCCATCTGGGGTGGGCCCGGCCGCGCCCGCGCCGCCTGGCGCCAGCTCGGCTTCGCCACCGTGGGCTGGGCGCTGCTCGTCGCCGCCGCGCTGCTGCTCGCCGCCAAGGTGAGCAACGGCTCGCCGAGCTTCGACTTCGTCAAGGACAACACGGTGACGCTCAGCAGGGGCATCGGCCGCCTCGGCTTCTGGCTGAGCTTCCTGGGCCTCGGCCTCACCCTGCCGGTGGTGCCGCTGCACATCGCCGCCCGCGACGCGCTCACCGAGGCGAGCACCCCGATCGCGGTGCTGATCCGCGGTGCGGTGATGACCATGAGCGGCTACGGCCTGATGCGCATGACCCTCACCGGCTTCCCCGAGGGCGCGCACTACTTCGGGACGGTGATGGTCGTCCTCGCGGTGCTGGGCGCACTCTGGGGCGGGATCGCCGCCCTCGGCCAGGACGACCTGCGCCGGCTGCTCGCCTACGCGGCGGTGGGGCAGATGGGCATGGTGCTGCTCGCCATCGCCAGCGCCTCGGCGATCGCGCTGAACGGTGCCGTGCTGCTGCTCGTCGCCGACGGGCTCTCCGGCGCGCTGCTGCTGCTGGTGGCCGGCGTGGTCCAGGAGCGCACCCGCACCCGCAGCATCGCCCGGCTCGGCGGGCTCGCCTGGCAGATGCCCAAGCTCGCCGCGCTCTGGCTCGTCGCCGGCCTGGCCACGATCGGGCTGCCCTTCCTCGCCGGCTTCGTCGCCGAGCTGATGATCTTCACCGGCAGCTATCCGGTGCACCGCGTCGCCACCATCCTGGTGCTGGCGAGCACGCTGCTCACCACCGCCTACGTGCTCCGGACGCTCCAGCGGATCTTCTTCGGCCCCAGCCGCGAGGCCTTCGCCCGGCTCAAGGACGCCACCACCCTCGAGCTCACCTACCTGCTGCCCCTGGCCATCGCGGTGATCATCCTCGGCCTCCTGCCCGGCCGGGTGATCCCGGTCATCAACAACGGCGTCCAGTCGGTCGTCGCACGCTTCACCGGAGGCTGACGGTGCACGGATCCTCGCTGCGCCTCGCCGTCAACCTCATCCCCGAGGGCCTGCTGCTCGCCGGCGCCCTGATCTGCGGCGCGCTGGCGCTGCGGCGCAGGGCAACGCCGCGCCTGGTGCGCCTGGTCGCCGCCGTCGCCCTCGTCGCCGCCGGGGCCACCCAGGTCCTCTATCTGAGCGGCATGCCCGACGCCGGCTACCGGGCCTACTCCGACGGCCTGGTGGTCGACCGCTACACCACCTTCCTGGTGCCGGTGATGTGCCTGCTCGCGCTCGTCGCGTTGGCCGCGGCGACGCCGCTGCTGCCGCGGATCGCGACCCACGTCGCCGAGTTCCACGCCCTGCTGCTGATCTCGGTGATCGGCGGCGCGCTGCTGGTGGCGGCGCGCGAGATGGCGGCGTTCTGGGTGGCGCTGGAGCTCCTCTCGCTCAGCCTGGCGCTCCTCGTCGCCATGGTGAAGACCGATCGCCGCGGCAGCGAGGCCGCAACCAAGCAGCTGGTCGTCGGCGGCGCCGCGAGCGCCGTGCTCCTCTACGGCTTTGCCCTGCTCTACGGCGCCGGCGGCAGCACCGTCCTCGTCGACGTCGCCGCCCACCTGCGCCACGCGACAGCTGCGGTGGCGCTGGGGATGGCGCTGGTGGTCTGCGCGCTGCTCACCAAGCTCGGCGCGGTGCCATTCCACCAGTGGGTGCCCGACACCCTCCGCGGCGCCCCGCCGGCGGTCGCCGCCCTCGCGATCGGGGTCGGGGGCACCGCGGTGGCGGGCGCCACCGCCCGGCTGGTGGTCACCACCTTCCCGGTCGTGAGCGGCAACTGGACCGCGCTGGTGGCGCTCGCGGCGGCGCTGAGCCTCCTCTATGGCAACCTCGCCGCGCTGAGTCAGCACAGCCTGCGCCGGCTGCTCGGCCTCCTCGTCATCGGGCAGGTGGGCTTCCTCCTGCTCGGCCTGCTCGGCGCCTCGCGTGGGGGCGTGGCCGCGCTCGCCTTCGCCCTGGCCACCGGCGGGGTGACCATCGCCGGGATCCTCGCCGTCCTCGCCGGGCTCGACGGCGCCCTGGGCGACGATGTCGGCGACCTCCGCGGGCTCAGCCGGCGCAGCCCGCTCGCCGCGGCGATGCTCGGCCTCGGGCTGGTGTCGCTCGCCGGGGTGCCGCCGCTGATCGGCTTCTTCGCCCGGCTGTTCCTGCTGCAGTCGGCGGTGCTCGCCGGATACGCGTGGCTGGTGCTCCTCGCCCTCGTCACCTCGGTGGTCGGCGCGGTCGCGGTGGCGCGGCTGCTGCTGCGGATGTACGTCGACCTCCCCGACGAGGGGGCGCCGCCGCTGCACCTGCCGGGCGGCGTGCTCCGCGCCACCGTGGGCCTCTGCGCCGTCGCCACCGTGGCGCTCGGGATCGCGGCCCAGCCGCTCTTCAACCTCGCCACGGGCGGCGCCGGGTCGATCCACTGACCGCAGAGGCCCCCCGTCCGCTGCTCCGCGGCGGGCTGCGCGCCGCCACCGCGGCGGTGCGGGCGCTGGGGCCGGCGCGCTACGCGGTCGGCGAGGCCGCCGGCCTGGGCGTGTGGGCGCTGTCGCGGCGGCGCCGGCTGGCGGCGGCCAACCACCGCCGCCTCGACCCCGGCATCGACGAGCGCGAGGCTCGCCGCCGCGCCCGGCGCTCGTACCGCGAATACGGCCGCACGGTCGTCGACTTCCTCTGGGGGATCGACCTCGACGCCGCGACCGTGACGCGCTGTACCCACCTCCACGGGCTGGAGGACCTGCTCGCGGTCCGCGACGCCGGCCGCGGGGCCATCATCGTCCTCGGCCACTTCGGCAGCTGGGACATGTGCGCCAACGTCGCCGCGGTGCACGGCATTCCGCTCAGCACGGTGATGTCGCCGGTGGGGCCGCCGGCGATCACCGACCTGGTGATCTGGGCCCGTGAGAGCAATCAGCTCGAGGTGTTCACCCCCGAGCGGGCGGCGCGCGGCCTGGTCCGGGCGCTCCGCCGGGGGCGCTTCGTCTGCCTGCTCTGCGACATCCCCGGCGGCGGCCCGACGGTGGTGGTCGACTATTGCGGCGGCCCGGTGGCCTTCACCACCGCTCCCGCGGTGCTCGCCCGGGTGACCGGGGCCCCCATCTTCCCGATCGACAGCCACCGGAGCCGGGATGGGTACGAGATCGTCGTCCAGCCACCGGTGGTCGTCGAGCCGGGAGAGGACGACACCACGGTGATGCAGCGGGTGGCCGTCTCGCTCGAACGCGTCGTCCGGCGGCACCCCGAGCAGTGGTATCCGTTCGGCCAGGTCTATGCCGACGAGCGCTGATCGCGCCGGCGGGACGCTGGAGTATCCTCGGTCGGGGATGGTCGACGCCCTCTTGCCCCCGACCCTCGGCGGCGTTCCGCGCCCGGCGTGCCTCGGGTGACCGCCACAGGGCTGCGGGTCGCCTGGTTCGGCCATGCTGAGGGGCGGCGCGCCGACGGGCTGTCCACCTACAGCCGCGAGCAGGTCGGTGCGCTGGCGGCGCGGGGCCTCCAGGTGCGCTTCTTCTCCCACGACGTGGACGGCGACGTGGTGCCGGCCCCGACGGTCCGGCTGCGGGCGCTGCGGGTGAAGACGCTGACGGTCTCACTGCCCGGGTCGCGCGAACGGATCGGCGAGGTCCTCGCCGAGCTCCGCCCCGACATCGTCCACTGCTCCTGGAGCTTCTCCACCCTCGATGGCGAGATCGCCCGCATGGCCAGGGCCGCCGGCGCCGCGACGGTGGCGACCTTCCACCTGCCCTATGCATCCCCGCGCAGCGCCCGGGGACGGGTGCTTCGCGGTCTCTACCGCTGGCACGTGCGCAATCTCTCCGCCTACGACCACTGCGTGGCGCTGAGCGAGGATCAGCGCCAGCTCATCACCTCCGCCGGCTATCCGGCGGATCGGGTCACGGTGGTCCACAACGCCGTGGACACCGACGCCATCACCCCCGGCACGTCCGACCTGCGCCGCCGGCTCGGGGCTCGTTTCGTGGTGGCGTACATGGGCCGGCTCGACCCCGAGAAGCGCATTCCCGCGCTGGTGCGCAGCTTCCTCGACCTGGGCTGGCCCGACGACCACGTCCTGGTCATCGCCGGCGGCGGCGCCCACGACCGCCGACTGCGCCGCATGGTCGCCGACCGCGGCAACGTGCGCTTCCTCGGTGTGGTCACCGACCCGGCGCTGCGCCTCGAGCTGCTCCGCGCCGCCGACGTCTACGTGCTGCCCTCGACCGCCGAGGGGCTGGCGCTCAGCATGCTCGAGGCGATGGCGGCGGGCTGCGCGGTGATCGCCACCGAGGCGGGCGAGGACGGCCCCGCGCTCGGCGACGCCGGCATCCGCCTCCCCGTCAACCCGCTGGAGCCCCATCTCGGCACCGCGCTGCAGCGGCTGCGCGACGACCCCGCGCTGCGCGCCGACCTCGGCGCCCGGGCGCGCGCCCGGGTCCTCGAGCACTACGCGCTGAGCGTCGGCGTCGAACGCCTCGTCGACCTCTACGCGCGCCTGCGCGCCGCCAGGGCGGCGGCATGAGCCCGGCCCTCCACCGCATCGCGATGGGGGAGGGTGGCTCGAGGAGGACATCCGCGCGGTGAGCACCAGGATCGCCCGCCGGCGCTGTGCGCTGGTCGTGGACAGCGGGGCGGTGATCGCCCCGGCGCCCGAGCAGGGGGTCGAGGTGGTGCCGCTGCGGATCGTCTTCGGCGACCGGGCCTTCCACGACGGCGTCGACATGTCCGCGGAGGAGTTCTACGGGCGCCTCGCCGCCGGGGAGACGCCGACGACCTCCACCCCCAGCCCGGGCGAGTACCTCGAGGCGTTCCGGGCCGCCGACGCCGATCACGTCGTCTGCCTCACCATCCCCGCCTCGCTGAGCGCCATGCACGACTCCGCGACCCTGGCGGCCCGGCTGCTCGCCGACGAGGAGCCGGGCCGCACGGTCGAGGTGATCGACACCGGCAACGCCGCCGCCGGCCACGGCCTGGTGGCCCGCGCCGCCGCCCTGCTCTGCGCCGCAGGCGCCCCACCGGACGAGGTCCGTGAGCGGGTCCGGCACGCCGGCAGCGAGGTGCGGATGTACGGCACCCTGAGCACCCTCGCGCACCTGGCACGCAGCGGCCGGGTCCCCTCGATCGCCGCGGGCATCTCCGACCTCATCGGGGTGCGGCCGATCTTCGAGCTCCGCCACGGCGAGGCCCGGAGGGCGGCGCTCGTCCGCGGCGAGCGGCGGATGCTCCGCGCCTTCCAGCGGCTCGCCCGCGACCAGCTCGGGGAGACCCCGCCGCCGGTCTGGCTGCTGGTGGTCCACGCCGCCGCCCCCGGACCCGCCGCCCAGCTCCGTGACGCCCTCCACGAGGTGCTCCCGGTGGGGCGCAGCGAGACGACCTCGCTCACCCCGGTGATGGGCGCGTACACCGGTCCCGGGATGACCGGGTTCGCGGTCATGCCCCTGCGCGGCGCCGAGGCCGAGGGGGTGCCCTGATGCAGGTCCCGACCACCACCTGGACGATCGCCGCGATGGGGCTGCTCGCCTACCTGGTCGGCGGCGTCCCCGTCGGCCTGGTGCTCCTGCGGCTGCGCCGGCCGCGGGTCGACATCCGCGCGCTCGGCAGCGGCAACATCGGCACCTCGAACATCTACCGCAACGTCGACGCCGGCCTCGCCGCGGTGGTGGGGCCGCTGCAATTCCTCCAGGGGCTGCTCCCGGTGTGGGTGGCCACCCGCGCCGGCTTCCCCCTGCCGGTGATCGGCCTGGCCGCGGTGTGCGCGGTGATCGGCAACGGCTGGCCGGTCTACGCCGGGTTCCACGGCGGCCGCGGGGTGGCGGTCGCCACCGGGGCGGTGGCGGGGATGAGCGTGCTCGGGCTCGCGACCCTGCTCGCCTGCTACCTGATCGGGGCCCTCGGTCGGCAGATCGCCCTCGGCGTGCTCGCCGGCTTCCTCCTGCTCCCGGCGGTGGGGCTGGTGGCGGCCTCAAGGGGGGACGCCGCCGCGTTCGCCGCCGTGCTGGTGCTCATCGTCCTGCGCCGGCTCGAGGGCGCGCTCACCGACGCGCGCCACGATCGCCGGCCCTGGCGGATGCTGGCGCTGCGGCTGACCCGCGACCAGCGCCCGGGCCGGCCGCTGGTGGGCCGGAGGACGGACGGGTAGCCGCCCCGATGCGGCGCCCGGGCTGGCGCCGGATGCGCAACCTGATCCCGGCGGCGATCGGCGTCGCCTCGGTGGCGGCACTTCTGCTCGTCGTCAACCCGGCCGAGTTCGCCCGCTCGGTCGCGGGGTTCCGGCTCTGGTCGATCCCCGGAATCGTGGCCCTCTCGCTGTCGTACTACCTGCTCCAGGGGCTGCGCTGGCACCCGCTGCTCCGCGCCGTGGGGGTGCGTCTCCCCCTCGGCCGCACCCTGCTCCTCAACCTCGCCGGCCAGTCGACCGGCCTGCTCCCCCTCGGCGAGCTGACCCGGGCGGTGCTGGTGGCCGAGGCCGCCGGCGCGGAGTTCGGCACCGTGGTCGCGACCATCACCGTCCAGGAGCTGCTCTACACCCTGGTGATCATCGCCGCCGCGGTGCCCGGCGCCTTCGGCCACCCCGCCGCCGCCGAGGGGATCATCGCCGCGCTCCTCGGAGTGGTGGTGGTGCTGCTCATCCTCACCATCGGGTCGTTCTTCCGGGTGGTGATCCGCGGGGTCGACCGCATCCCGCTGGCGCGCCGGGTCGTGCCCCAGGCCCGCGAGCTGCAGCGCGAGACCGTCGTCCTGCTTCGCCGCTGGGACACCTGGCTCTGGTCGGTGCTCAGCATCGCCGGGGCGGTGGTGGCGATCAGCCTCTTCTGGCTGGTGGTCGACAGTCTGCGGCCGGGGTTCCTCAGCTGGCAGGACGCCGCCTTCGTCTACGCCGTCTCCCACGTCGTCGGGGCGATCAGCCTGAGCCCCGGCGGGCTCGGCGGCTTCGAGGCGAGCGTCGCCGGCCTGCTCGTCGTCGTCGGCGTCGACCCCGGGACCGCCGCCGCCGCCGCGCTGGTGCAGCGCGCCGCCGACAAGGGCCTGGCCACCGTCGCCGGGCTGATCGCCTTCATGATCGCCCGGCGGCGCTACTCGTTCTCCGGTCGGGACCTCTTTCGCCACCCCGCCGCGTCGGGATAGACGCGGATCGGGACCAGGTCGAGGCGGCCGATCAGCCGCGCCGGGCGGGGCGGGAGGCGGTGCTCGACGAGCAGCGCGAGGCCGCCGAGGACGGCGAAGGGGATCATCTGGAGGTCGACGAAGAGGCTCAGCGCGGCGGCCATGGCCGCGGGGACGTGGGCGTGGACGAGCAGGGCGAACACCACCCCCTCGCGCACCCCGAGGCCGTTCGCGGAGATGGGCACGAAGGTGGCGAGCAGCGAGATCGGCAGGGCGACGGCGAAGACCGACCAGGCGACGTTGCGCCCGAGCGCGAGCGCGAAGGCCTCCATCGAGAAGAGGTTGAGGCCCCAGCCGACGGCGCCGGCCACGATGCTCTGGGCGAGCACCCGCGGCCGGTCGCGGTAGGCGGCGAAGGTCCGGGTGAAGGGGCCGAGGAAGCGCGCCGCGGCGTGGGCCGCACGGCGGTGCTCGGGGATCCGCGCCCGGACGTGCTCCGCGAGCAGCGCCAGCGTCCAGGCCACCAGCATGAAGGCGGCGAAACCGGCGAAGCCGGCGAAGACGGGGACGTGAAGCAGGTCGCGGAGCATCACCGCCGCCGCCAGCGCCCAGAGCGACATCCCCAGGGTGCCGGCCATCCGGCCGCCGATCAGCGAGGCGACCATCGGCCCGTGGCCGGTGATCCGGCCGATGCGCAGCGCCCGCATCGCGTCGCCGCCGACGCCGGCGGGCAGCACCTGGCTGACGAACAGCCCCTTGAGGTACCAGGAGCCGAGAAATGACCAGTCGAGCCCGTGGCCGGTGCCGCGGAGCAGGACCCCCCACTCGAGGACGCTGGAGATCACCGAGAGGGCGGCGAGCGCCACCGCGAGCAGCGTCCACCAGGGCGAGACGTGGCCGAGGAGGCGGACCGCCGCGCCGAGATCGACGGCGTGGAGGAAGAGGATGGCGCCGACCCCGGTGCCGGCGAGGCGGACCCAGGGGGAGCCGAGGAGCCGCGGGCACGCGCGGCCGAGGCGACGGAGCATGGCGGCACAGCCTACTTGGCCGCGGCGCTCGGTGCGCTCCCACGTTGCAGCACCGTGGCCCGTCCCGCACCTCGGATCGCGACGGTTGCGCACGTATGATCGTCCGGTGACCGCTCCGCCCCGGCTCGCCCTCGCGCTGAAGGAGTGGGACGTGGTGGTGGCCGCGCTGGAGTCGGGCCGCCAGGCGCTGCTGGTCCGCCGCGGCGGGCTCGGCGACCCCGGTCAGCGGTTCAGCGCCCCCCGGTCGGGGCCGTTCTGGCTCTTCCCCAACCTGTTCCACGAGCGCGGCGTCTTCCTCAAGCCCGAGTACCGCGACCTGCTGGTGCCCGGGATGCACCGCGCCCCCCGCCCGGTGGCGGTCGCCGCCGGCCGGCCCGAGGGCCACGCCCGGCCGGCCACGCCCGGGACGGTCTCGCTCGGCGCCGTCGCCGAGGTGGTCGACCTGGTCGAGGCGGAGAGCCTGGAGCGGCTCCGCGCCCTCGAGGAGCGGACGGTCTGGACCGAGAACTACCTCACCCTGCGCTTCCGCCAGCGGCAGCTCTCGGCGACGGCCTCGGTGCGGCCGGTGGTGGCGGTCCTGCGCGTCAGCGCCCTGCCCGAGCGGGTCGAGGTGGCCGACCTCCCCGGCTATGCGGGCTGCCGATCCTGGGTCGAGCTGCGCGACCCGCCCGACGCCCGGGCGGCGACGCCGGTCTGGGACGAGCGCCGGCTCGAGGAGGAGGTGCTCGCGGTGCGCCGCCTGCTCGGAGCTCCCCCCCGGTGAGCGGCGCGGCGCCGGTCCAGCTGCGGCCCGAGCCGGCGATCCGCCTGCGCGGCCTGACCAAGCTCTTCGCCGACCGGCTCGCGGTCGACTCCATGACCCTGGAGGTGGCCGCGGGCGAGCTCTTCGGCTTCCTCGGGCCCAACGGCGCCGGCAAGACGACGACGATCCGGCTGCTCACCGGCCTGCTCCGGCCCAGCTCGGGGAGCGCCGAGCTCTGCGGCCACGACGTGGTCGCCGACCCGCTCCGCGCCCGGGCGGTCGCCGGCTACGTCCCCGACCACCCGGCGCTCTACGAGAAGCTCACCGGGCGGGAGATGCTCGCCCTCGCGGCCGACCTCTACGGGGTGTCGCGGAGCGTCCAGGCGGCGCGGATCGATCCGCTGCTCGGCGCCTTCGGCCTCGACGGCCACGCCGACCGGCTGGTGCAGTCGTACTCCCGGGGGATGCGCCAGAAGCTCGCGCTGGGGGCGGCGCTGCTCCACGACCCGCAGGTGCTCTTCCTCGACGAGCCCACCGTCGGGCTCGATCCCGCGGGCGCCCGGCAGCTCAAGGACGTGCTCCGCGGCCTCTGCCGCGAGGGCCGGACCGTCTTCCTCAGCACCCACGTCCTCGAGGTCGCCGAGCTGCTCTGCGACCGGGTCGGCGTCGTCCATCACGGCCGCCTCGTCGCCGTCGAGACCCCCGACGAGCTGCGCCACGCCGTCGGGGCGGGCACCCTCGAGGAGGCCTTCCTGCGCCTCACCGGGGCGGACGGCGACTCCGACCTGCGGCCGCTGCTCCGCGCCCTGGAGTGAGCGCCGCGACCGTCGCCGACCCCGGCCGGCTGGCCGCCTGGGGCGGATACCGGCCGGTGGCCCGGCTGCTGCGCTCGCGGCTGCGCATGGGCGCGAACGCCTGCCTGCGCGCCGGGCCCGAGCAGCGCGGCTGGACGCTCATCCTCGCCACCCTGGTGCTCGCCTGGTGGCTCGGCGCCCATCAGCTCGCCGGCACCCTGCTCGCCCGGGGCGCCCCCGAGCCGGGCGCGCTGCGGCCCGCCCTCGCCGCCGGCCTCGCCACCCTCTGCGGGGTGGTCGCGGTCACCTCGATCAGCTTCGCCATCAGCGGCCTGTACCTCGCCCGCGACACCGAGATGCTGCTGGTGACCCCGCTCGCTCCACGGGCGGTGCTCCTCGCCAAGCTCTGCGTCCAGCTCGCCACCGGGGTGGGGATGGCCGCCCTGCTCGGCGGTCCGTGGCTCGTCGCCTACCTCTCCGAGCGGGGTGCGCTCGCCGCCCTGCCGCTGGTGGCGGTCGCCATCGTCGCCCTGGCGGCGCTGCCGCTCGCCGCCGGCACAGCGGTGACGATCGCCACGGTTCGGATCATGCCGGCGCGCCGGGTCCGCGACGCCGCCGCCCTGCTGGTCACCGGCACGGTGTTCGCCGTCACCGCGGTCAACGTGGTGCTGCGCACCCCGGAGGGGGGCTCGACCACGCCGCTGGCGCTCGACGCCCCCGGGCGGGGGAGGCTCGCCGACCTCGCCTGGCTGCCGACCGGGTGGGCCTCGCGGGCGGTGGTCGCGGCGGTGCGCGGCGAGGTGGTCCCCGCCGCGCTGCTCACCCTGCTGCTCGTCGCCGCCGGCGCCGGCGCGCTGCTCCTGGTCTCGCGACTGGGCGAGGCCGCCTTCGTCGCGGGCCACCAGCGCAGCGCCGAGGCGGGGGCGGGGAGGCGTCGCTCCCGGGCGGCCGGGCGCCACCGGCGGGGCCGCGGCGCCTCCGGACCGCGGCCGGTGTGGCTGTCGATCGCCCGCAAGGACCTCCGCGAGCTGCGCCGCGACGCCTCCCAGCTCGGCCAGCTGGTGCTCCCCGTCGCCCTGTTCGCCGTCTACATCGCCGTGCCCGGCCAGGCGCCGGGGGCGGCGCCCGGCGCGGCGCGGCTGCCGCAGTGGTTCTCGCTGGCCCTCACCGCCGGCTTCGCCTCGCTCTTCGCCGCCTCCGGGGTGGCGCTGCGCGGCGTCGGCGCCGAGGGGAGGCGGCTCTGGCTGCTGCGAACCGCTCCGGTGCACAGCGGCGAGGTGCTGCTCGCCAAGTTCGCGGTGGGCCTGACCGTCGCCGCCGGGCTGGGCGTCGCCCTGGTCGTCGCCGGCGGGCTGCGCGAGGGGCTCGGCGCGACCGACATCGTCTTCGGCGCCGCCCGCCTCACGGTGATCGTCGGCGGGCTGGTCGCCCTCGCCACCGGCCTCGGCGCGGTCCGGCCGCGGCTGGACTGGACCGACCCTCGCCGCAGCATCGGGGTGGGCCAGAGCCTCGGCTTCCTCGGCCTGGGGTCCGTCTACCTGGCGCTCTGCTTCACCATGCTGGCGCTGCCCTACGTGCACGCAGCGCCGGCGCCGGCCGCGCTCACCCTGGGAGACGCCGGCGTGGTCGCGCTCGCCGTCTGCACCGGCTGGGCGGCACTGCGGGCCGGGATCGCGCGGCTGCGGTCGATCGAGCTCTGAGCGGGCTGGAGGGACGCGCCGCCGGGCTGCTCGGCGGCGGCGGCAGGATCGCCACGGCGCGGGCGCCGGGCCGTTGCACCCTGGCCGGCGAGCACGTCGACTACGCCGGCGGGCGGGTGCTCTGCTGCCCGATCGACCGGTCGGTCGCGGCGGCGGTGCGGCCCTCGCCCGACGGCCGCTGGCGGCTGCGCAGCGGCGACCGGCGTGTCGAGCGGGCCGGACCCGAGCCTGCCGGCGACCTCGGCGACCGCGCCTTCGCCCCCGCGATCGTGCTGGCGCGGCGCGGGCTGAGGGTGCCCGCGCTCGAGGTCGGGGTGGCCGCCGACCTCCCCGAGGGGGCGGGGCTCTCCTCCTCGGCGGCGCTGAGCTGCGCGGTCACCGTGGCGGTGCTCCGCCTGCTCGGCGGCCGGCTGACCGGCGCGGAGCTGGCAGGGGTCGCGCTCGAGGCGGAGCGCGACATCGTCGGGGTGCCCTGCGGGCCGCTCGATCAGCGCGCGGTGGTCGGGCTGCCCGAGGGCGGGGCCATGCTCCTCGACTGCGCGGGCGGATCGGCGGCGGCGGTGCCCTGGGGCATCGAGGGGGCGGTGCTCGTCGCCTGCGACACCGGGGAGTCGCACGACGTCGGCGGCGCCGGCTACCGCGGGCGCCGGGGCGAGGCGGAGGCGGTGCTCCGGGTGCTCGGGGTGGCCGGGGTGGGCGAGGTGGACGCGGCGGCGGTGACGGCGGCGGCGCTCCCGCCACCCCTCGACCGCCGGGCCCGCCACCTGGTCACCGAGACCGCACGGGCGATCGCCGCGGCCGCCGCGCTCGCCGTCGGCGTCGCCCCCGCGCTCGGCGAGCTGATGTCCGCGAGCCACGCCTCGCTGCGCGACGACTACGAGGTGAGCACCGCCGCGCTCGACGCCGCCGTCGCCGCCGCCCAGGGTGTGCCCGGGTGCCACGGCGCACGGATGGTCGGGGCGGGCTTCGGCGGCACCGCGATCGCCCTCATCGAGGAGGCCGGCGCCGAGGGCTGCGCCGAGGCGATGCTGGCCGCGGTGCCGGGGGCACGGGGCGCCTGGCGGCTGGTCTGCGCGCCCGGGCTGGCGGTGTTGGCAGAGGACGTGCTCGAGGGCTGACCGGCGCAGGTCGGGGAACGTGCGTACCCCTATACTCGCGGCGATGGGCGGCACCGTGGCGGGTCTTGCCGGCGCTGCGCTGGGCTACTCGATCGGGTCGGTGCCCGTCGGGCTGTGGCTCGGCCGCGCGATCCGCGGCCTCGACGTCCGCGAGCACGGCAGTGGCAGCACCGGCGCGACCAACGTGCTGCGCGTGGTCGGGCCCGCCGCCGGCGGCGCCGTCTTCCTCCTCGACGTGGGCAAGGGGGCCCTCGCCGTCCAGGCGGCGCGCACCCTCGGCGCCGGCCCCCGGGGACGCGCCGCGGCCGGGGTGGCGGCGGTGGTCGGGCACTCCTGGCCCGCCTACGCCCACTTCCGCGGCGGCAAGTCGGTGGCGACCGCCTTCGGCGCCCTGCTGCTGCTCTCGCCCCCGGGCGCCGCCTCCGCGGTGGCCGGCGGCATTACCGCGCTGCTCGCCACCCAGATCGTCTCGGTGGGCTCGCTGGCCGCCGCCGGATCGGCGACCGCGGGCACCGCCGCGGCCTGGGTGCTCGCCCACGACGAGGGCGGCCGCCGCGGCGGGCGCTCTCGGGCGGCGGCCTTCGGATTCACCGCGACGGCCACCGGCATCATCGTCTACCGGCACTCCGCCAACCTTCGCCGGCTGCTCCGCGGAGAGGAGCCGCGGGTGGGCCTCTGGCGCCGGTCTCGCGGTCGTGCGCGATCCGTGACGAACACGTGACGGTTGTCCAGCCACGGTTTTGGCGCCGTCCGCCTCCCTATGATTTTGCCCATGCGGAGATTGGGACGGGCCCTCCTGCGTGCTCCTTGGGCGCGTCGGTCGGCGTCTGTGATGCTTGCGCTCGGGCTCCTCGCGGGGAACGGCGCGATGGTCTCCACGACCGTCCTCGCAGCCTCCGGACCGCATCTGCTCGGCGGGCTGCTCGGTCTCGGCTCCGGGAACGGCGCCGGCTCGGTGCCGCTGAGCACGGGCCTCGGCGGCCTGCAGGTCCAGCTCCCGCAGCAGGTCTGCCAGCTCGCCCCGGCGCTCTGTCAGCCGGGGACCCGCTTCTTCCAGATCCCGACGGGTGTGGTCACCCTCGGCAAGCCGCTGGTGCACACCACCACGACCACGCCGAAGACCCACACCCATGTGACGCTGCCGGTGACGGGGTGCATCCTCGGGATCATCGGCTCCTGCCACACGAACCCGACGCCCGCGCCCACCGCGCCGCCGACGGCGAGGCCGACCTCGATCGTGGGCACCACGACCACGACGACGACGACCACCACCCAGCCGGTCGCGCCGACCCCCGCCGCGACGGCGTCGCCGGCTCCCGGCGGCTGCCTGCTCGGGATCGCGATCCTCGGGCCATGCTCCACCGGCCAGGTCACGAACAGCTGCACCCAGTCGCAGACCGGCGGCTGCCAGGCGACCCCGGCGCCGGCGCCGAGCCCGGACAACAGTACCTGCGTCCTCGTCTGCTCGCTTCTCCAGCTCAACAGCCCCACGTGCGCCGTCTCTGCGCTCGGGATCTGTGCTCTGAGCAATGCCCCGAGCCAGTCGACGGCACCCGGTTCGTCCGGTCCGGGCGCGGGAGCCTGTGTCGCCAGCATCTGCCTGCTCGGCAGCGAGTGCACCGCCTCGGTGGGCAACAGCTGCCTGCTCGGCGCTCTGCTCCCCGGCGTGCTGGCGCCGATCCTCGGCGGTGGTGGTGGGGCGAATCAGCCCCCGTCACCGGGCGGCTCCTCAGGCGGCGGCTCCACCTCCTCCGGACCCAGCTCCTCGGCACCGCAGAGCACCTCGCCGACCGGGACCGCGAGCACCGAGCCGATCACCGGCTACCTCCCGGTGGGGTCGTCGCAGCCGGCGACCTCGGGCTCGTCCCCCTCGTCGATCAACCCGAACCCGACCCAGGGTGGCGACGCGACCGTCGGCCTGGTCTCCGGGATCAGCTTCGGACACGGCCTCATCCTCTGGCCGCTCTTCGGGCTTCTCGACCTCGCCGCCCTCGCCGGCCTGGTGGTCGTGGTGCGGCGCCGGTGGTCGGCGACCACCAGCTGAGGCTGCTCCTCCGAGCAGCGGGAGCGGCCGGATGAGGGGACGCATCCGCTCCTCCTTCGCCCTCCGCCTGCTGGCCGCGGGCGTGGCGCTGTCGCTGGTGCTCATCGCCGGCATCAGCGCCTTCCTGCTCGTGAGCCGAAACCAGCAGACGCGGTCGGCGGCGGTCACCAACGCCAAGAACCGCGCGACGGTCATCAAGCAGCTCTTCGCCCAGATCACCGAGCCGACCCTCAAGGTCGACGCCGCCTCCGTGGCCCGGGCGCTCTCGTGCATCGCACTCCAGCCCACCGAGACGCCGCGCGCCTTCCAGTCTTCGCTGAAGGCGTTCGAGCAGCAGGTGAAGGCCGCGGGGGTCGGCGCCTTCGGTGAGTATTCCGTCCTGGTCGCCCCCGCCGACGGCACCTTCGCCCCGACTGGCAAGGTGCAGCCCGCGCGCGACTCGTCGGTGACCCTCCAGAAGGCGCTCGCGGGCATTCCGCCGGTCCCCGTCTGCGACAACAACGACACCAAGGCCGATGCGACCAACACCGCATACGGGATCGAGCTCCTCCCGGATGCGACCGGTCCACGCGCGGTGTCGGACGCCGGTGCCACCGTCTATGACAAGTTCGGACAGCCGGTCGCGGCCGTGGTCGAGGTGCTCCCCCTGAGCGAGGAGCTCGTCCACTTCCAGGGTGTCATCGGGTACCCGACGGCGTTCGTCCCCCTCCAGGACCCCAAGGTCGTCGCCCGCCTGTCGAAGGACGGGACCAAGCCGACCAGTGGAACCACGCCGCCGGCGGTCGAGGCGGCGATCCGCTCCGGGAGCGACTCGGCGGAGGCGGTCTATGACGTCTCCGGCGTCGGAACGGTGGCGGCGAACTTCGTCGCGCTCAACGGCCCCGACGGCAGGCCGGCCGGCTACATCGGCGTCGAGGTGCCGCTCGCCGACTTCGTCCCCGACGCGCGCAGCGACGAGTTCACCCTCGTGCTCATCGCCATCTTCGCCACCGCCGGCACCGCGCTCCTGGTGTTCTTCTTCGTCGAGCGCTTCGTGCGCCGGCCGGTGAACCGGCTCGAGCGCGGCGTCGCCAGGATCGCGGGCGGGGACTACTCGACGGACATTCCGATCACCTCGTCGGACGAGCTCGGGCGGCTCGCCGAGGGCGTCAACCGGATGCGCGCGGAGATCCAGCAGTACATCACCCAGATCGAGCAGGCGCGTGCCCGGCTGGACGGCGCCGTCGACGAGCTGGGCGGGGTCTCCCGGGCACTGACCACCACCACCCGGGGCGTGGCCGGCCTCCAGGAGGCGGTCGTCGGTGCGGCGGCGGCGATCGTCGGCCACGGCTCGGCGGCGCTGCTGCTGCTCCGCGAGGGCGACCACCTCGCGCTCCGCGCCACCCACTGGGTCGAGGGCCATCCGCCCGACCTCGACGGCTGGGGGGTGATGG
>DATARS010000089.1:0-2509 GCA_036269455.1 Candidatus Dormiibacterota bacterium
ATCGACCCCGCCGAGCAGCTCGCGCGCCTGCTCGTCGAGCTCGGCGGGGGTGAGCGGTGGGATGCGCGGGACGTTCGGCCGGGGGTCTGTGCTCATCCGCCGACTATGCCCTGCGTGCTTGACAGCCGGGGGAGGGCTGCCAGACTTCACCCACGGTTGACGGCCAGATCAGCAGAGGGGGGTCATCGATGCCCGAGGCGCGCGGACAGCTGCTCGCCGGTGTGCCGCTCTTCAGCTCGCTCTCCGACGAGGAGCGCGACACCATCTCCCGGCTCTCCCATGACCTGGAGCGCACTCCGGGTGAGCCCGTGGTTCACGAGGGCGACGACAGCGGGATCGGCTTCTATCTCATCCTCGACGGCGAGGCGGTCGTCAGCAGGGGCGGTGAGGAGATCGGCCGGCTCGGTCCCGGCAAGTTCTTCGGCGAGCTCGCACTGCTCCGGCGCACCTCGCGGATGGCGACCGTCACCGCGGTGACGCCGCTGCGCCTGCTCTCCATCTCCGCCTGGAACTTCGACGCCTTCTGCGGATCCAACCCGGCGGTCGGCCAGGCGATCTCGGCGACCGCGCGGGAGCGCGAGGTGGGGGACATCGTCACCGTCGCGTGAGGGCGCCGCCGCCCGCCCGCGCGGCTACCAGAGAACCGGATAGAGCTCCTGCGACCCGGTGATGCCCTTCAGGGCCAGCTCCCGGCGCTCGCCGAACTGAATGTCGCCGACGCCCCGGGTGAGGTCTCGCACCAGTGAGGACACCAGGATCTCGCCGCCCCGCGCGGCGGCGCTGATGCGGGCCGCCATGATCACGTGCCGGCCGAAGAAGTCGTCACCCTCGCGCAGCACCTCGCCGGTGTGGAGCCCGATTCGCACGACGACCGCGTCGTCCGGTCGCTCCCCCGCGAAGTCACGGAGAGTGCGCTGAATCCCCATCGCGCAGAGGAGCCCGTTGCGGGCGCTCGCGAAGGCGACCATGAAGCCGTCCCCCTGGGCCTTCACCTCGAAGCCGCCGCAGGCCGTGATCTGGGTGCGAACGATGTGGTTGTGCCCGCGGAGCACCTCGAGCCAGCGCAGATCGCCGAGGCGCTCGTTCGCGACCGTCGACCCCTCGATGTCGGAGAAGAGGACGGTGACGGTGCCGTCGGGGGCGGCCGAGGCGCGGATGGTGCCGCGTTGCTCCACCCCGATCGTCGCGTGCTGGAGGCTCTGGGTGCGCGCTCGCCTCTCTGGCTCGACGGTGGTGCGGAGGTAGACGCGGGTGGTGCCGAGCCGGATCTCGTCGCCGTCGCGAAGCAGGCATTCGGAGATGCGCTTGCCGTTGACGAAGGTGCCGTTCCGGCTGCCCAGGTCCCGCAGGCTCCAGGCGTTGGCGTACTGCTCGAACACCCCGTGGACGCGCGAAACCGTCTTGTCGTGGTCGAGGCAGAGGTCGTTGGAGGGCTCGGCGCCCACGGTGACGCGCCGGCCTTCGAGCGGAATCAGCTCCCGCCCCTCCGGTTTCCACACCTCCAGGTAGCTGGCCATGGCTCGACCCATCCGCTGACGTGGCGCTGGCGCCGGCACCTGCTCTCGACCCGAGAGTAGCCGAGGCGGGCCCGGAGCGCACGGGTCTCGACCCTCAGCGGGCGCGTCCGCGGGTCCAGCGCCACAGGACGAAGCCGACCAGACACAGGAAGAAGAGGAGCAGGAACAGGCTGGTGAGCGGGGTCGCGACTCCGCTGGTGACCACGACCGTCAGGGTGGCCCGCAGCGTCGGGCCGCACCGGGCCTCGACGACCACCTTCGACGAGGTGGCCGCGTGCAGGGTGACGCGGGTGCTGAACGAGCCGCCCCCGTCGGCCGTCGTCGTCCCGAGGTGCTCGCCACCCGCGCTGAGGGTGACCGTTGCGCCGGGGATGCAGCCCGTTCCGCGGGCCAGGAAGGACTCTCCGGGCTTGATGTCGCTCGGCTCGAGCACCAGCTTCGCGGGAACCACGGGCGGCGACGTGGACGTCGTCGACCCGGGCGGCGCCGGCTGGCCGGGCTGGCCCCCGGGGGAGCCGGACGGCTGCCCCGGCGCGGACCCTGTGGTCCCGGGCGGCCCGGACGTCGGCCCCGTGCCCGATGGCGGTGGCGGCGGTGCCTGCACCGGGGCCACCACCGGCGGTGCCTGCACCGGAGCCACCACTGGCGGAGGCGGAGGAGGTGGCGGGGGAGGAGGAGGCGGCGGCGGCGGAGGCGGAGGCGCCGGCGCCGATGGAGGCGGCGGCGACGTGTTGTGATGCTTCTTGTTGCCCCCGCCATGCGTCGCGGCGGCGGTGACCGTGACGGTCGCGGTCGCCGTCTCGACGGGGGCTACCACGTCACAGCCGCCCGACTCGCCGGGGACCACGCACCCGGTCGCCGTCGCGGTGTCGGTGAACGTGCCCGCGGAGGTGAACGCCCGGCTGCAGGTGTAGGTGAACGTCTCGCCGGGATCGAGCACGGCGCTGCCATCGGCGTCGCTGTCACTGACGAAGGTCAGCGGCGCGCACCCG
>DATARS010000090.1:0-20907 GCA_036269455.1 Candidatus Dormiibacterota bacterium
GCCGGGCGGCGGCCTCGCCGGCGGAGCCGCAGCCGCCGCTGACCCATCGCGCCGAGGTGCTCTGGGGCGAGAGCGACTCGCTCTTCCCGCCGGAGTGGGCCGAGGGGCTCGAGAGCACCCTCGCCGACCACCGCCTGCGGATGCTCCCCGGGGTGGGGCATTTCATCCCCTTCGAGGCGCCGGAGGCGGTGATCGAGGCGGTGCGCGCCCTTCTCTGACCCGGCCGGCTACCCGGCGCGCAGCCGCGGGCCGCGGCGGGCCCGGTAGGTGACCCGGAAGAGCGCCTCGCCGAGGGTGGTGCGGCTCAGCCTCCGGGAGAGGGCGAGGTAGATCGCCACCGACACCGCCAGCTGCAGGCTGAGCTGCACCGACTCGTTGAGCTGCCGCCCGGGGCCGAGGATGGCGTCGACGATGCTGTCGAGCCCGTTGACGATGAGCGCGATCGCGGCCACGTCGACGCCGACGGCGAGCACCATGCGGAGCGCGTGGAAGCGGCGCGGCGGCGGCTCCTCGCCTGGCGTGTCGGGGATGGGGATGTGGCGCACCGCGAGGTAGCCGGCGAGGCCGATGAGGACGAACACGGCGCCGCGCAGCATCAGGTGCTCGACGCGTCCGAGGTAGTGCTCGACGGGGGTGCCGACGGCGGCGCCGAGGCCGACGAACACCCCCTCCCAGATGAGGATCGCCGGGATGAGGCCGGCGAGGAAGGTGCGCCGCGGCACCTGGAGCGCACCGGCGACGAGCGTGGTGTTGATCCGCAGGCCGGGGATCAGGCGGGCGACCAGGATGGTCCAGGGACCGCCGTTGCGCAGCCGCTCGGCGGCCATCTCGAGGTGCCGGCCGGCGCGCAGCCGCTCGGCCAACGCCCACAGCGCCCGCCGGCCGATGGCGCGTGCCCAGGTGTACCCGACCATCGCCCCGGTGAGCGAGGCGAGGAAGACGGCGGGGAGGAACGTGACCGGGTCGAGGGCTCGGGTGGAGAGGAGCACCCCGGCGCCGATGAGCAGCAGGTCGCCGGGGGCCATGGGGAGGGGCACCCCCGCCTCCTCGACGAAGACGAGGCTGCAGAGGACGATCAGCGCTGACCAGCCGTGGACAGCGTGGAGAAGGCTCACGTCGCCAAGCCTACGGGCCGGGGCCACGGCATCCTAGAGCTCGCGGAGCATCGCCCCGGTGACACGGGTGAGCCGGCGGCTGAACAGCATCACCACCGCGACCACGGCGAGCACCGCCACGGCGGCCGCCGACCCCAGGTAGGCGGCGGGCACGCGCAGCGCCGCCGGCGGCGGGTCGAACACCCCGGACAGGACGGCGACGAGCATCCGCGAGAGCGCCCACCCGGCGAGCGCGCCGGCGGCGAGCCCGCCGGCGACGACGACGCCGGCCTCCGCCCAGAGGAAGGCGGCGAGCTGCCGCCGCTTCGCCCCCAGCGCGGCGGCGAGGGCGAACGTCCGGCGCCGCTCGACCACGCCGAGGGCGAGGAGCAGCCCGGTCGAGGCGGCGCCGAAGACGAGCGCGAAGCCGAGCTCGACCCGGGTGAGGCCGTCGAGGTCGACCGCTGTGAGGCTGGAGCCGACGACCCGGCGGGCGGTGGCGATGTCGGTGATCACCGGGCCCACCCCGAGCGTCCTGCGCGCCGCCTCGGCCACCCCTGCCGGCGGGGTGCCGCCGGTGTCGACCAGGTAGGTGGAGGGCGAGGGGTCGCCGGTCATCGCTCCGACGTAGGCGGCGTTGGCGACGAGGAAGCTGTCCCGGGGCGCGGTCGGGAACTCCGAGGCGACGCCGGCGTAGTGGAATGTGACCGGGGTGAGCGTCTGGCTGCGCCGGTCCTGAAGGCGCAGGGTGAGGCGGTCTCCGGGCTGGAGCTGGAAGTCCCGCACCGTCTCGGCGCTGACCAGGATGGCGTCCGGCCGGGCGGCGAGCCGCGCCATCAGCTGGGCGGCGGTGCCGCCCTGGAAGTAGGCGTCCTGGAGGCTGGCCGCGGCGGTGATCGTCCCCGGGCGGACCCCGTAGAGGTCCTGGAGGTCGGCGCCCACGTAGGCGAAGCGGTGCACCAGGGGCTCGACCGCGCGCACCCCGGGCAGCGCGGCGAGCCGGGCCTCGGTTCCCCCCGTCGCGGGGGCGCCGGGGGGCTCGGTGACAGTGACGTCGGCGCCGTTGGTCAGCCGGGCGTCGACCTCGGCCTGCTGCGCGTAGGTCGCGTTGAAGACCGAGGTGGAGGCGGCGAAGGCGGCGGTGAGGCCGACCAGCACCAGCCCGGGCCCCAGCAGGCGGCGCTGCCGGCTCAGCGAGGCCGAGACGGTGGAGGCGAGCGGGCCCGCGACCGGCCGCACCGCCCGGGTGAGCAGGCGGCGGCCACGGCGCAGCCCCAGCTCGGCGAGGCTCCAGGTGATCAGCGCGGTCGCCACCCAGAGGCTGGCGGGACCGGCGAGGGCGAGGTGGTCGACGGAGATGCTCGGCACCCCCTCGGGAGCGAGGACCAGGGTGTAGCCCTGCCGGCTGGTCACCGCGTAGGTCGCCACCGCGACGCCGAGGAGGACCGCGCCGCACGTCGCGGGGAGCCGGACCGGGCGGACGCGGCGGCCCTCGATCCGGCGGGCGCCGGCGACGCTGAGCCGGCGGGCGTCGCGGATCGCCGGGACCGCGACCACCAGGGCGGCGATGAGCAGGCCGGTCGCCACCGCCAGCCCGTCCCAGAGCACCGTGGCCGCACCCTCGCCGAAGCCCGCGTCGCCGAAGGCCAGCCGGCCGGTGAGCGCGGCGAGGAGCAGCCCGCCGGCCCCGCCGGCCGCGCCCGCGGCGAGCGCCTCGAGGAGCGCCAGCCCGACCAGGGTTCGCGTGCCCGCCCCGCGGGCCCGGAGCAGCGCCTGGTCGTGGCGGCGGCGGTCGGCACCGGTGCCCGCCACCACCGCGGTGAGCAGCCCGGCGAGCACCGCGCCGGGGAGGCCGAGGAACAGGAAGAGGACGGTGGCGTAGGCGGCGTCCCCACGGGCGGCGTCGAGCGCGGCGCCGAGGTTGTCGCCGACCAGCCCGGCGCCGGCCAGCCGGCTCTCCAGGTTGCGGGCCAGGCCGGTGACGTGGTCGAAGGCGTCGCCGGGGGCGGGGGGCAGCGCCCGGTCGAGGTGGACGTGCACCTGCTGGCGGACCTGGTCGGGACGGGCGGCGGCAACCGGGTCGAAGAGCCGGTGCCAGCCGTCGAGCGGCACCATCAGGACGTTGTCGGGCGGCGCGCTCGGCTGCGAGCCGGGGGCCGCGCCGACCCTCTGGAACAGGCTGTCGGCGTGGGGCAGGTCGACGACCCCGTCGACCGTCAGGCTCGCCGGGGGCGACCCCGCCCGGCCCACGCTCACGGTGTCGCCGGGGCGGACGTGGAGGTTGGCGGCGGTCTGCTGCGCGACCAGCACCCCGGTCGCCGCCCCCACCAGGGGGCGGATCATGCCGCCGAACCGGGCGGAGTAGCCGTCGGGGATCCCCACCACGACCCCGGCGCCGGTGGTCTGGGTGGTGTCCCCGGTCTGCGCGCTCAGGCCGGTCGTCGCCGCCATCCCCACCGGCAGTGCGACCGTCACCGAGGGGGTGGCCCGCACCGCGGCGAGCACCGCCGCGGGATCGGCACCGGGCTGGGTCTCGACCTGCCAGTCGACCGGGACGTTGGCGGCGGTGCGCCGGGTCATCGTCGCCGCCGAGCTGCCGAGGAAGGCCCCGATCGAGGCGAGCAGGGCCACCGCCATGGCGATCCCCGCGGCGGTGGCGAGGAGCCGGCCGCGCCGGCGGCCCAGCAGCCCGCGCATCCAGAGGACGCCGAGCATCAGGCGGCCCCGAGCAGGAGGCCGTCGGCCATCGTCCAGGCGGTGTCGAAGCGTCCGGCGACGCGGCGGTCGTGGGTGGTGAGCACCAGCGCCGCCCCGAGGCGGGCGACGGCCTCGTCCAGGACGTCGAGCATCCGGGTCCCGGTGGCGCCGTCGAGCTGGCCGGTGGGCTCGTCGGCGAGCACCAACCGGGGGGCGCCGGCGAGCACCCGGGCCACCGCCACCCGCTGCGCCTGGCCGCCGGAGAGCTCCTCGGGGAGGCGGTCGGAGAGGGCCTCCAGCCCCAGGGCGGCGAGCGCGGCGGCGGCGGCGGCGCGGGCGCGGTCCTCGGCGGCGCCGCCGAGCATCAGCGGCAGGGCGACGTTCTCGAGCACGTCGAGTGGCGGCAGCAGGCTCGGCCCCTGGAGGATGGTGGCGACGGCGAGCGGGCGAAGCCGGTCCCTCGGGCCGAGAGCGGGCCAGTCGACGACCCCCTCCGAGGGGGTCTCCAGCCCGGCGAGGAGATGGAGGAGGGTGGACTTCCCCGAGCCGGAGGGCCCGGTGACGACGATGCGCTCGCCGGCGCGTACCGCGCACGAGGCCGGCCGCAGCGCGACCACGGTGCCGGCGCCGGAGCCGTAGGAGCGGCCGGCGGCCTCGCAGCGGGCCAGCAGCTCGGCGCTCACGCGCCCACCACCCGGCCGTCGGCGAGGGTGAGGACCCGGCCGGCCACCGCCGCCACCGCCTCACTGTGGGTGACCACGAGCACGGCGCCGCCGCGGCGGGCGCGCTCGCGGAGCAGGTCGAGGACGCGCTGCTCGGTCGCCGAGTCGACTTCGCCGGTGGGCTCGTCGGCGAGCAGCACCGCGGGGTCGTTGGCGGCGGCGACGGCGATGCCGGCGCGGCAGAGCTCGCCGCCGCTGAGCCGGGAGGGGACGGCGCCGGCGCGCCCGGCCAGGCCCAGCTCCTCGAGGAGCGCGACGGCGCGCCCGCGGTCGGGCCGGCCGGCGAGCCGCTGGGCGAGCTCGACGTTGCCCGCGACGGTGAGGTGGTCGACGAGGTTGCCGCTCTGGAAGAGCATGCCGATGTGCCGCGCCCGCAGCGCCCGCCGCTCCCTCTCGGGGCGGCGCGAGAGCCGCTCGCCGGCGACGTGGACGGTGCCGCCGTCGGGGTCGTCCATCCCCGCGAGGCAGGCGAGCAGGGTGGACTTGCCCGACCCCGACGGTCCGACCACCGCGACCATCTCGCCGCGCTCGACGGTGAGCGAGACGCCCTGGAGCGCCAGGGTCTCGTCGTCGCCGGCGTGGAAGAAGCGGTAGAGGCTTCGGGCCTGGAGCGCGGGCTCGCTCACAGCCAGCGGAAGCCGCTGCTGACCTTCTTCCATGGGTCGACGTTGTCGGCGCCGACCGGGCCCGACAGGGTGAGGATCGCCTCGGTCCCGGCGCGCCAGAACTCGTAGCGCTCGACGGCGACACGGGCGACCCTCCCGGTCACCGGGTTCGGCGCCGAGTAGGTCTGGTAGGTGATCAGCACGCCGTCCCCGACGGTTCGGGTCACCGGGGTCACCCGGAGGTCGCTCATGTCCGGGTGCTGGCGGCGGATCGCCGGCACCTCGGTGGCGGTCGCCGAGTCGACGGTCGGCGCCGAGGCCGCGGCGACGGTCTCGAGCCGGATGCCGTTGTAGTGGTCGGTGAAGCTGGTGGCGCTCCCGGCGTCGACCCGGGCCCACCCCTCGGGGACGGCTGCGCTGTAGCCGCCGGCGGCGGGGGTGAAGGTGATGTAGACCTGGTTGTCGGGGATGTCGCCGGGGGGATTGACCTCGACCGCGGGGGTCGGCGCACCGGCGCCCGGCGGGCTGCTGAGCACGGTGCCCGCCGCCGGCGTGGCCGATGTGACCGCCGCGGGCGAGCCCGCGGCGGTCGAGGCGGAAGGGGCGGTGCCGGCGGAGCCGCAGCCGGTGGCGACGAGGCCGCCGAGGGCCGCGAGGGGGGCGAGGCGGATGAGGAGGCGGGGGGGCATCACCGTCTCAGACTATCCGCAGCCGGGTCATGGGAGGGTCAAGACCGGGTCAGGGGGCGGCAAGCCGGGGTGGAGTAGTCTCGCCGCCACATGGGCACGCGGATCCTCCTCATCGAGGACGACGAGGGCATCGGCAGCAGCCTCGCGGGGGTGCTCGAGGGCCAGGGGCATGAGGTGCGCTGGCGCCGCGGCGGCCGTGACGGGCTCGCCGCCGCCGCCGACGAGGCGCCTGAGGTGGTGCTCCTCGACCTCGGGCTGCCCGACCTCGACGGGGTGGAGGTCTGCCGCCGGCTCCGGGGCGCCCACCCCGGGGTCGCGATCATCGTGGTCACCGCCCGGGGCGCCGAGGTCGACGTCGTGGTCGGGCTCGACGCCGGGGCCGACGACTACGTCGTCAAGCCCTTCCGTCTCGCGGAGCTGCTCGCCCGGCTCCGCGCCCAGGAGCGCCGTCTCGGCGCCCGCCGCGGCTGCGGGCCGCTGCGCGCCGGCGGCATCGAGCTCGACGTCGAGGCGCGGCGGGCGGTGGCGACCGCCGGCGAGCTGACCCTCAGCCCCAAGGAGTTCGATCTCCTCTCCCTGCTCGTGGCCGAGTGCGGCCGCGCCGTCACCCGCGAGCGGATCATCGAGCTGGTCTGGGACGAGAACTGGTATGGGTCGACCAAGACCCTGGACATGCACATCGTCGCACTCCGCCGTAAGCTCGCCGCCGCCGGCGAGACGGCGGCGCGGATCACCACCCTTCGCGGCGTCGGATACCGCCTCGACGCCGGATGAGAGGACGCATCCTCCGCGCCATCGTCGGCGTCACCGCGCTCGCCGTGGTGGTGCTCTCGGTGCCGCTGGGCCTCGCCGTCGCCCGGGTCGACCGCGACGACACGGTGCGGCGGCTGGTCGACGACGCCACCCAGGCGGGCACCCTCGTCCCCGCCCCGCTCACCGCAGCCGACCCCGCGGAGCTGCCCAATCCAGGGGACGGGTCCCGCCTCACCGTCTACGGCGCCGACGGCCGCCGGCTCTCCGGCCCTGGGCCCGCCGCCGCGGACGCGGTCACGCGGCTGGCGCTCGGCGGCCACGTCGGCTCGGCCTCGGCGGGGGACGAGGTGGTCGCCGCGGTGCCGGTGGGCTCTCAGGAGCAGGTGATCGGGGCCGTCCGCGCCGCGCTCCCCCAGTCGGCGGTCGACGGGCGGGTCCACCGCGCCTGGCTGATCCTCGCCGGGCTGGGGCTGGCGGCGATCGGGCTCGCCGCCGCCGTCGCCGTCCTCCAGGCGCGCCGGCTCAGCCGTCCCCTCGACGCGCTCGCGACCGCCGCGGTGCGGCTCGGCGGCGGCGACTTCTCCGTGCAGGTGCCGCCCAGCGGCGTGGCGGAGATCGACACCGTGGGGGAGTCGCTGAACGCGACTGCCGCCCGCCTCGCGGTGGTGCTGGAGCGCGAGCGCGCCTTCAGCGCCGACGCCTCCCACCAGCTGCGCACCCCGCTCACCGCCCTGCGGCTCCGGCTCGAGGGGGGCCTGCTCGTGGAGGACGGGCTCCCCGGCGCCGTGTCCGCCGCCCTCGACGAGATCGACCGGCTGCAACGCACCGTCGACGAGCTGCTCGAGCTCGCCCGCGACACCCCGGGTGACCGCCGTTCCGTCGACCTCGCCGCTCTCTGCGCCGGGGAGGAGGCTCGCTGGCAGGCGGCGCTCTCGGCGGCGCGCCGGCCGTTGCGGCTCGAGCTCCCCGCGTCGCTGCCGCCGGTCCAGGTCTCGGCCTCGGCCATGCGCCAGATCCTCGAGGTGCTCCTCGACAACGCCGTCATCCACGGCGCCGGCGCGGTGCGGGTGGTCGCTCGCGAGCTGCCCGGCGGAGTCCACGTCGACGTGGGCGACGAGGGCGGGGCGGTGCTCGATGCCGAGGCGGTGTTCGCCCGTCGCGCCTCCGGCGGCGGGGGCAGGGGGATCGGGCTGGCGCTCGCGCGCTCGCTCGCCGAGGCCGAGGGCGGGCGTCTGCTGCTGCTGCACGCCGGGCCGGCCCCGGTCTTCCGCCTGGTGCTGGCGAGGCGCGACCCGCCATGATCCGGGCGGGTCGCGCGCTCAGCCGGTCAGGGCCTCGGCTGGGGCTCGGGGTGGTGGTGGTCGGAGACCTGCTGCCACGACGAGGCGTTGGTGCCGCCGGGGAGCGGGGTGGTGCCATCGAAGTAGCGCACAGCGCCGGTCTCGCAGTTGCGGTACTCGCCGGGGCTCACCATGGTGCCGGCGGGGAAGCGCACCGGGCGCGAGGCGGTGTCGGGCATGGTGTGCCGCGGCTCCGGCTGGAGCGCCGCCGTGGACGGGTGGTGGTGGTCGGAGACCTGCTGCCAGGACGCGGCGTTGACGCCGCCCGGGAGCGGGGTGGTGCCGTCGAAGTAGCGCACCGACCCGGTGTCGCAGTTGCGGTACTCACCCGGGCTGACCACCGTGCCGGCGGCGAATCGCACCGGATGGCTGACGGTCTCGGCCGTGGTGCGGGGCGGCCCCTGCTCGGCGGCGGGGTGGTGGTGGTCGGAGACCTGCTGCCAGGAGGCGGCGTTGACGCCGCCCGGGAGCGGGGTGGTGCCGTCGAAGTAGCGCACCCTGCCGGTGTCGCAGTTGCGGTACTCGCCGGGGCTGACCACCGTGCCGGCGGCGAAGCGGACGCCCCGTCGCTGTGGGGCCTCAGTGTCCATGTCGCGTGTCCTCAGTGAGGAATCGTTCGAGTGTGGGGTGGAGCCGGAGGTGACCAGCACCACCGGACATGGTGCGCTCCGGGTCAGCAGCGAGAGGACTGCACCGGCGCGCAACCAGGCGGGGCGGCGGCTCTCGTCGACGCCCAGCACCACCATACCCCGGCTCTCGGCGCTGGCAAGGGCCAGCAGCATCTCCGGGGCCTCGCCGACGAGCACCGCGGTCCGGTGGCGGGCCGGGAGCCGGTCGCCGAGCGCGTCGAGCTCCGCCTGGAGCGCGGCGGACACGTCCTCCACGAGCCGCGGGCGCCGCGCGGGCCCGCTCGAGGGGGGAGGGGGTGCGCCCGGGGCGATCACCCTCGCCGCGACCACCTCGGCGTCGATGCCGCTGGCGAGGTCCGCCGCCCAGGCCAGGGCCCGGCCCGCCGCCGCGCCGCCGTCGGAGGCGACGAGGAGGCGCGCGGGCGGTCCGGCCCCGGTGTCGCCGCCGTCCTCGCCCTCCGGCATCTCGGCGCCGGGGATCACCACCACCGGGCAGGGCGCCTCCCGGAGCAGCCGGCGCGCCACCGCCGGGCGGAGCGCCTCGACCAGCGCGCCGCGCGGGCGCTGTCCCACCACCACCATGTCCGCGCCGTGCCGCCGCGCGGCGCGGCCGAGCACCTCCCAGGGCTGGCCGTCGCCGACGATCACCCGGCGGCGCAGCCGGGCGAGGTGGAGCGGGGCGCACCACTCGGCGTCGATGCGGGCGCGGATCTCGTCGCGCCAGCCCTCGTGGGAGCGGTTGGCGGCGCGGGGCAGCCCGTGCCGGAACGGGGGCGGATAGCTGCGGGCGTGGAGCGCGTAGACCGCCACCACCTCGACGTCGGCGACCGCGGCGAGCCCCGCGCACCACCGCAGCAGGCGCTCGGTGAACGGCGAGCCGTCGACCCCGACGACGACGCACAGCGGCGCCCGCGGCTGTGGCGAGCGGCCGGGGAGGACCTCGAGATGGGGGCGGGCGTCCACGGTCGGAGCCTAGGGCCGAAGCCATCAACGAGCGATCAACAACCCTCCGACACGGCGTCGACTGCGGCGTTGATGCTTCGTTGACGGGTCGGTCCATACCCTGTGGAGTTCGTGGACGCGGCAGCCGGCGCCACCCCCGAGGCGAACCTCGACGCCATGGAGGCGCACGCCCTGCGCGAGGCCGGACACGCCTGGAGCGAGTTCCCGACCACCGGGTCCGTCGACCCCGACCTGCGCGGCCACGAGAGCCGGGGCCTCCGCATCGGCGATCGCTATGTGCGTGGGGTGCGTCCGCGGCGCCAGGGCTTCGAGCCCGTCGCCCCCGGGATGCTCCAGGCCACCGCCCAGGCGAGCGCGCCGCCCCAGGGCCTCGCCCTGCTGATGAACCGCCTGCGCCACGCGCTCATCGGCGCCCCGCTGGCGTCCTCCCAGGCGGTGCACGAGCGGCTCACCAAGGTGAAGGCGCTGGCCGTGCTCTCCTCCGACGCGCTCTCCTCGGTGGCCTACGCGACCGAGCAGATCCTGGTGGTGCTCGCCGCCGCCGGCGCAGTCGCGTACGGGGCGCTGCTGCCGATCATGGGCGCGACCCTCGCGCTGCTCGCCGTGGTGGTGCTGAGCTACCGCCAGACCATCAAGGCGTACCCGCGTGGCGGCGGCTCGTACATCGTCGCCAGCGACAACCTCGGCCACCTCGCCGGGCTGGTCGCGGGCTGCGCGCTGATGACCTCCTACACCCTGACTGTCGCGGTATCGGTGGCCAGCGGCGTCGACGCCATCATCAGCGCGGCGCCGGGCATGGAGGGGCTGCGCGTCCAGCTCTGCGTCGCCTTCACGGTGCTGCTGCTGCTCGGCAACCTGCGCGGCATCCGCGAGTCGGGGAACATCTTCTCCGCACCCACCTACCTGTTCATCCTGGGGATGTTCGCGATGGTGGTGACCCTCGGGGTGCGACTGCTCACCGGGTCGCTCCACGGAGCGCCGCCGCACATCGAGCACGTCACCCAGAGCCTCACCCTGTTCCTGGTGCTGCGCGCCTTCGCCTCGGGTGCGACCGCGCTCACCGGGGTCGAGGCGATCAGCGACGGCGTCCCCGCGTTCAAGCCGCCGGAGTGGGTCAACGCCCGCACCACGCTGACGGTCATGGGGCTGCTCCTCGGGCTGATGTTCCTCGGCATCACCCTCGCCACCCACGCGCTCGGGGTGGTGCCCGAGGACGCCAGCCGTCCCGGATACGAGACGGTGATCTCCCAGCTCGCCCACTCCGCCTTCGGCAGCGGCCTCGGCTACCTGTACATCGCGATCACCACCACCGGCATCCTGGTGCTCGCCGGCAACACCGCCTTCTCCGACTTCCCCCGGCTGCTCTTCTTCATGGCACGCGACGACTACGCGCCCCACCAGTTCAAGCGGCTCGGCGACCGGCTCGCCTACAGCAACGGCATCGTGCTGCTCGCGGCGCTCGCGATCCTGCTGCTGGTGGGCTTCCACGGCCAGGTGTCCCGGCTCATCCCCCTCTACGCGGTGGGGGTCTTCACCGCCTTCACCATGTCGCAGGCGGGGATGGTGGCGCGCTGGCTGCGGCTGCGCGAACAGGGCTGGCGGCAGGGGCTGCCGCTCAACATCCTCGGCACCGCCACCACCTCCATGGTGCTGCTGGTGACCGGTGTCTTCAACCTCACCCGCGGCGCCTGGATCATCGTGGTGATCGTCCCGCTGCTGGTGCTCGTCTGCCGCGCCGTCAACCGCCACTACCGGGCGGTGTGGTCGTACGTCGCCGCCGAGACGCCGACCGCTCCGGGCGACGTCCACCTCGTCTGCGTGGTGCCGATCGCCGGCCTCAACGCGGTCGCGCTGCAGAGCCTGGCGCTCGCCCGGGGCATCTCCGACACGATGATCGCGGTGCACGTCAACGACAACCTCCAGGAGATCGCCGACCTGCGCGCGCGCTGGCAGGCGTGGGGCAACCGGGTGCCGCTGGAGATCATCGATTCGCCCTACCGGTCGCTGGTGCGGCCGCTGCTCACCTACGTGGCGGCGATCCAGCGGCAGCGTCACGACGCCACCGTTGTGGTCGTGCTCCCCGAGCTGGTGGCGACGAGGTGGTGGCACCAGGTGCTCCACAACCAGAACGCGCTGCGGCTCAAGGCGGCCCTGCTCTTCCGCCCCGGCATCGTCACCGTCAACGTCCCCTACCATCTGCGCCAGCGGGAGCCGCACCGCGCCCACCACGAGGACGAGGCGCTCTGACCTAAGGTCACCTCATGTCGGGTTCGGGGAGGCGCCGCGTCACGCGCGCGGTGCTCGCCGGCGTCCTCGCGGTGGGCGGACCGGTGGCGCTCACCGGGCCGCTGCTCGCGATCGGCTCCACCCGGCCTCGCGACTACGTCTTCGTCTACCTCGGCTACGTGGCGATGACCGCGGTGATCGGCGGGCTCTGGCCGGGCCTGCTCGCGGCCGCCGCCGGCTTCCTCCTCGCCGACTACTACTTCGTGCCCCCACTGCACACCCTGACCCTCTTCGACGAGTTCGACCTCGTCGACCTCGCCGCGCTCGCCGGGACCGCCATCCTGGTCGGCGGCCTGGTCTCGCGCCGCCGCCGGGCGCAGCGCCGGGCGGTGTCGCTCGCCGGCGAGCTCAGCCTCGCCAATGCCGAGCTGACCCGCCTGAACCGCGAGCAGGCCGAGTCGGCGCGGGTCGCGCTCGTGCTCGAGCGCACTCAGCGGCAGGTGCGCGTCCTCGAGGAGACCGACCGGGCGCGCAGGGAGCTGCTCGCCAACGTCTCCCACGAGCTGCGCACCCCGCTGGGGAGCATCCTCACCGGCACCACGGTGCTGCAGGGGCGCGACGACCTCGCCGGGGCGCGCGACGAGCTCGGCTCGATCGCCGCCGAGGCGCGGCGGCTGGGCAGGCTGGTCGGCGACATGCTCGACATGGCCCGCATCGAGGGCGGCGCGCTCGACCTGCGCTGCGAGCCGGTCGACGCCGCCGAGGCGGCCGATGCGGCGGTCGACCGCCTCCACCGGCACAGCCCGGACCGCGAGGTGCGCTGCACGGCGACCGGCGCGGTCGAGGTGCTCGCCGACTGGGACCGCCTCGCCCAGGTCCTCGACAACCTCCTCGCCAACGCCGACCGCCACGCTCCCGTGGGCTCCGCGCTCGACATCGACCTGGCCGCCGAGGGCTCGGAGGTGGTCATCGGCGTGACCGACCGCGGCCCGGGGGTGTCCTCGCAGCTGCGCGACCGCGTCTTCGACCGCTTCGTCCGGGGCGAGGACGGGGCTCCCGGGACCGGGCTGGGGTTGGCGATCGTCCGCGCGCTGGTCGAGGCGCAGGGCGGGCGGGTATGGCTCGAGGACCCTCCGGGCGGGGGGGCCAGATTCGTCCTCAGCCTGCCGGTGGCGTAGCCGGGGGCCCGAAGCGGTAGCCCTCGCGGTCGACGGTGACGATCAGCCGCGGCTCGGCGGGGTCGGCCTCGAGCTTGAGCCGCAGCCGCTGCACGAAGGTGCGCAGGTAGTTGCGCTCACCCGCGTACTCGGGTCCCCAGACCCGCCGCAGCAGGCTGCGATGGTCGACGACCCGGCCGGCATGGCGCGCCAGCTCGATGACCAGGGCGCGCTCGGTGGGGGAGAGGCGCACCTCCTCGCCCGCGCGGAAGACGGTGCGCCGCCCGAGGTCGACGACGACGTCGCCGGCGGCGACCCGGCGCGAGGGCTCGGCCACGGGGCGGGCGCGGCGGAGCACCGCGCGCAGCCGGGCGAGCAGCTCGTCGGAGCCGAACGGCTTGGCGAGGTAGTCGTCGGCGCCGAGATCGAGGGCACGCACCTTGTCAGCCTCCTCGCCGCGCGCGCTGATGACGATCACCGAGGGCACCCGCCGCCCCTCGAGCCCGGCGAGGATGCGCCAGCCGTCGACGAAGGGCAGGCCGATGTCGAGGAGCACGGCGTCGAAGCGCCCCGCCTCCAGCTCGCGCGCGGCGGCGAGCCCGTCGCCGACCGCCACCACCGCGTACCCCGCGGCCTCGGTGGCAGCGACCAGCACGCCGCGCAGCGCGCGGTCGTCCTCGACGACGAGGATGCGGGCGGTCGCGGGGTCGTCCACCCGCGCATTCTCCGCCCCGCGCAAAGTTAATCGGGGTCGTCCGTCTTATGAGTGCGACACGCACGCAGCTGGGGAAGGGAGAGATTCGAGGATGCGCCGAGCACGGATCCTGGGCATCGCCATGGTGACGCTGGCCACGGCGCTCGCGGTCTCCGCCTGCGGAACCCCGGTCGCCACCGTCGTCACCGCTCCGGACACGTCCCCGGTGGTGCCCGCGCTCGTCGACTTCACCCCCGCGTGCCCGGTGCTCAACCCTCTCCAGGCGCACTGCCTCGCGCTCTTCAGCTCCGACACCGCACAGCCCTTCGCCAAGAAGAAGAAGAAGAAGCCGAAGTCGAGCCCGACGCCGAAGGCGACCAGGACGCCGAAGCCGAGCCCGACCCCCAGGCCGAGCGGGACGCCGAAGCCCAGCTCCACGCCGAAGCCCAGCCCAACGGCGACCTCGACCCCGACGGCGACGAGCACGCCGGCGCCGAGCCAGACGGCGGCACCCACGCCGAAGCCAACCCCGACGCCCGCGCCGATGCCGGCCACCGACCCGGCGCCGCAGGTCCCCGGCCTGCACCCCTTCGATCTGCACGCCGCCTACAACCTGCCCGCGGGCGGGTCGGGCGGGAAGACCATCGCCGTCGTCGACGCCATGGACGACCCCACCGCGGAGAGCGACATGGCGGTCTACCGCTCGACCTTCGGGCTGCCGCCGTGCACCACCGCGAACGGCTGCTTCCACAAGGTCGACGGCAAGGGCGGCACCAGCTATCCGCCCGCCGACGCCGGCTGGGCGAAGGAGGTCTCGGTCGACCTCGACATGGTCTCGGCGGCCTGCCACGACTGCCACATCCTGCTCGTCGAGGCGGCCACCGCCGACCTGCCGGTGCTCGCCGCCGCCGTCGACACCGCGGCCGCCTGGCCCGGGGTGGTGGCGATCAGCAACAGCTACGGCGTCGGCGAGCAGGCGGCGGAGACCACCTGGGACGCGCACTACAACCATCCCGGCCTCGCCATCGTCGCCGCCTCCGGCGACAGCGGCTACGGCACCGTCTACCCGGCGGTCTCGCCCTACGTCACCGCCGTCGGTGGCACCACCCTGCAGAAGGCCTCGAACGCGCGCGGATGGACCGAGACCGCCTGGTCGGGCGGGGGCAGCGGCTGCAGCTCCTACGAGCCCAAGCCGCCCTGGCAGCACGACACCGGCTGCACCCGCCGCACCAGCGCCGACGTCGCCGCGGTCGCCGACCCGTCGACCGGGGTGAGCGTCTACGACAGCTACCAGACCAACGGCTGGGCGGTGGCCGGCGGCACCAGCGCGGCGGCGCCGATCATCGCGGCCGCCTACGTGCTCGCCGGCAACGCGACGAGCGCGGGCCTGGGCTACCCGTACTCCCACGCCGGCGGCCTCAACGACGTCACCTCGGGGACCAACAGCGTCCTCTGCTTCAGCGGCTACCTCTGCGCGGCCGGCCCCGGATACGACGGGCCCACCGGCCTGGGCACCCCCCACGGGACCAGCGCCTTCTAGACACCCCCACCCCGGCGAGCCGGACAATGGAGCGCCGGGAGGTGACGGCCAATGGAGAGAGTGGTGCTGGGGCGGCGCCAGGGCGGCATGGTGAGGTTCCGCTGGAGCGGGAACGAACCGAAGGACCTCAACGACGTGGAGCTGGCCGAGGAGATGGGGGCGATCTGGGAGGAGGACGAGCTGGTCACCTACGACCTCGCCGCCCTCGTCTGGCAGATGGACCACCTCCACGACGACTACATGATCGACGAGGACTGACCCCCGGTGGCGGGCGGTGAGGGGCCGGTGCCCACCATGCCGGCGGAGGGAGAATGGGGTCGGCCGGAGCGCGGTGGCGGCGCGCTTGCCGGAGCCCACGCCGGCTCGCTACCGTACGCATGTTCGCCTCCGCCGGGCGCCCGCTCCACCCCCTCCTGAGGTCGCATGACCGACGCCCACCAGCATCCCGCGCCCGCCGCGCCGACCGGCGCGGGCGACCCGACCGACCCGTTCGTCCACCTCCACACCCACACCGAGTACTCGCTCCTCGACGGCGCGGCACGGATCGGCGAGCTGGTCGACACGGCGAAGCGGATGGGGCAGCCGGCGGTGGCGATCACGGACCACGGGGTGCTCTACGGAGCGGTCGAGTTCACCACCGCGGCGCGCAAGGCGGGCATCCAGCCGATCATCGGCTGCGAGATGTACATGGCGCCGCGGTCGCGCCACGACAAGGAGGGCAAGGCCGACCGCGATCCCAACCACCTGGTGCTGATCGCCCGCGACCTGACCGGCTACCGCAACCTGGTGCGGATGGTGAGCCGCTCCCACCTCGAGGGCCACTACTACAAGCCGCGCATCGACAAGGAGCTGCTCGCCGAGCACGCCGAGGGGCTGACCTGCCTGAGCGCCTGCATCGGCGGCGAGCTGCCCCAGGCGATCCTCCGCGGCGACATGGACGCCGCCGAGTCGGTGGCCCGGCAGCACATGGAGATCCTCGGGCCGGACAACTACCTGCTCGAGCTGCAGGACCACGGCATCCCCGAGGAGGTCGAGATCCGCGCCGGTCTGCTGGAGATCGCCCGGCGCACCGGGCTCCCGCTGGTGTGCACCAACGACTCCCACTACATCCGCTCGGAGGACTCCGAGGCCCACGACATCCTGCTCTGCCTCCAGACCGGGGCGCGGCGCCAGGAGGAGAAGCGCTTCCGCTTCCACGGGCCGCACTTCTACATGGCCGATGGCGACGAGATGCGCGAGCGCTTTGCCGCCTACGGCGAGGCGGCGTCGAACACCCTGGAGGTGGCGCGGCGCTGCAACCTCGAGCTGCCCATGGGCAAGACCCTGCTGCCCCGCTACCAGCCGATCCCCGAGGGGCTCGACGCCGACTCCTACCTGCGCGAGCTCTGCGAGCAGGGGCTGCGCGAGCGCTACCCCGAGCCCACCCGCGAGGCGCACGAGCGCCTCGCCATGGAGCTCGACGTCATCCGCGAGACCGGCTTCGCCGCCTACTTCCTGATCGTCTGGGACTTCATCCGCGCCGCCCGCTGCGACAGCGTCAAGGTGGGGCCGGGACGCGGCAGCGCCGCCGGCTCGCTGGTCGCGTACGTGCTCCGCATCACCAACATCTGCCCGCTCAGGTACGGGCTGATCTTCGAGCGCTTCCTCAACCGCGAGCGGGTGTCGATGCCCGACATCGACATCGACTTCGACGACCGCCGCCGCGACCGCGTCATCCAGTACGTGCAGGAGAAGTACGGCCGCGACCGCGTCGCCCAGATCATCACCTTCGGGACGATGGCGGCGCGAGCGGCGATCCGCGACGTCGGCCGGGTCCTCGACGTCCCGCTGGGCGACGTCGACCGCCTCGCCAAGCTGGTGCCGGCCCAGGTCGGCATCACCCTGGAGAAGGCGCTCGAGAACCGGGAGCTCCGCGAGGTCTACGACAACGAGCCCTGGGCCAAGACGGTGATCGACAACGCCCGCCGCCTCGAGGGCATCTGCCGCAACGCCAGCACCCACGCCGCCGGCGTGGTGATCGCCCCCGAGCCGCTCGAGGACATCGTCCCCCTCCAGCGCTCGACCAACGACCGCGACGCCATGGTCACCCAGTTCGACATGAACGGGGTGCAGACCATCGGCCTGCTCAAGATGGACTTCCTCGGGCTCACCAACCTCAGCGTCATCGAGGCCGCGGTCGACAACGTCAGGCGGACCACCGGCGTCGAGCTGGACATCGACAACCTGCCGCTCGACGACCCGGCCACATACGCGCTCCTGGGTCGCGCCGACACCCTGGGCGTCTTCCAGATGGATGCCGTCGGCGGGAAGAAGATCCTCCTCGACATGCAGCCGCAGACCCTCGACGACATCAGCGCTGCGTCGGCACTCAACCGGCCGGGGCCGATCGAGGGCGGGGTCATCGACATCTACATGAAGCGCAAGCGCGGTGAGGAGGCGGTCGAGTACCTGCTCCCGGAGCTGGAGCCCATCCTCGCCGACACCAACGTGGTGATCGTCTACCAGGAACAGGTGATGAAGATCGCCTCGGCGGTGGCCGGCTACACCCTGGGGGAAGCGGACATCCTACGGGCGGCGATGGGGAAGAAGGACAAGGCGAAGATGGCGCTGCAGCGGGAGAAATTCCTCGCCGGCGCGTCCAGTCGGGGCGTCGACCCGAGCAAGGCCGAGGAGCTCTTCGACCTCATGGCGTTCTTTGCCGGGTACGGATTCAATCGCTGCATCTCGGGCGATTCCATCGTCTGGGACTCTGTGACGGGCGAACGACGGACCGTGCGATCGCTCTACCGCGATCAGCGCCCCGTCAGCGTGCATTCGCTCGGCGAGGATGGTCGCCTCCGCTCTCGGCCCGTCACCGATGTGATCTTCAACGGCATGAAGGCGGTCTACGAGGTTCGGACGGCGCATGGTCGGAGAATCCGCGCCACGTCCGCCCATCGGTTCAAGGTGTTCGACGGTTGGAAGCGCCTCAGTGAGCTGCGCGTTGGGGATGCCCTGGCGACCGTCGGCGACGGCGCGGCGGAACGATTCCTCGAGCGCATCGGACCACACTGCCTTGGCCGCGAGAATGTGATCCGAGCCCTTGGTGATGATCTGGCGGCGATCGACGAACGCGCCTCATGGAACGACACCGTTCCGTCCGAGGTCATCCAATCGAACACAGCCTCCTCCGACATCCTCTGGGACCGAATCGTGGCCATCGAGCCCGCCGGGGTCGAGGACACCTACGACCTGACCGTCGAGACCGATCACAACTTCGTCGCAGACGGCTTCATCGTCCACAACTCGCACTCGATCAGCTATTCCATCATCACGTACCAGACCGCCTACCTGAAGGCCAACCATCCGCTCGAGTACATGACCGCGCTGCTCAACAGCAAGGCGGGCGACTTCGACAAGCTGAAGATGACCATCCTCGACTCGCATGCGCGCGGGCTGGTGGTGCGGCCGCCGGACATCAATCGCAGCGGCACCGGGTTCGTGGTCGGCGACAGTGACAAGCGCGAGATCCTCTACGGGCTGTCGCACATCAAGAACGTCGGCGAGAAGGTGGTCGAGAACCTGCTCGTCGCGCGTGACGAGGGCGGTCCGTTCGCCTCGCTGCTCGATCTCTGCCTGCGCGCCGGCGGCCGCGACCTCAACCGGCGGGTGCTGGAGGCGCTGGTGCGCAGCGGCGCCTGCGACGGCCTCGGCGATCGCGCCACCCTGCTCGCGGTCATCGACCGGGCGATGGACCGCGCCGCCCAGGTGCGCCGCGAGCGCGAGCAGGGACAGACCTCGCTCTTCGGCCTGCCCTCCGACGGCAACGGCGATGGAGACGGTCCCGCACCGCTGCCGGTCGAGGACCTCACCCCGGTCGGGGTCGTCCCCGCTCCGGAGGAGGACCGGCTGCGCTGGGAGCGCGAGCTGCTCGGCATGTACCTGAGCGATCACCCGCTGCGGCGGATCGCCGACACCCTGCGCAGCCGCGTCGACACCTCCATCGGCGAGCTCGGGCCCCACCTCGACGGACTGGTGGTGCAGATCGGCGGTGCGGTGCGCGAGGTGCGCACGGTGGTGCCGCGGCGCAGCGCGACCGGCCAGCGCATGGCGTTCCTGCAGATCGAGGACATGAGCGGCAGCTGCGAGGTGGTCGTCTTCGCGCGCACCTTCGAGGAGTGCGCCTCGCTGCTCCACGCCGACAGCGTGGTGGTGGTGCGGGGCAAGGTCGAGGCGCAGTCGCGTGGCGAGGACGAGGACCGCGGCGGCGAGCCCGAGCCCGCCAAGATCATCGCCGAGGCGGTCTTCGGCCTCGAGGATCCGCGGCTGCTCACCTGGCGCCGCAACGCCACCGTGCACATCACCCTGGGCGCGCAGCACGTACCCCTGCTCGGGGCGCTCCGCGAGGCGCTCGAGCACCACCCCGGCGACAACGCGGTGGTCGTCCATGTCGAACAGCCGCACAAGGTCGACCAGGTGAGCCTCGCCGAGGGCGCCGGCGTCGACCCCGGCCCGGCGCTCGAGCGGGCGGTGTGCGCCCTGCTCGGCGAGGGCGCCTACCGTCTCGAGCTCCGCCGTGAGCGCGCCGCCCCGCGTGACGCGCGACGCGGCGCGCGGCCGCGCAACGGCGGGGCGCCACCGGCCTAGGGTGGAGCCGCCCCCCGGTGCCCGGCTCACCGCCGCCGCGGCCACGCCCTTTCGTCCCGACACCGTGGTCCTCGACGTCGACGGCGTGCTCGTCGACGTCGAGCCGTCGTTCCGCGAGGCGGTGCGCCGCACCGTGACGATGGTCCAGGAGCTGATGGGCGTCGCCGGCCCGTGGACGCCGTCCCGCGCGGAGATCGCCGCGCTCAAGCGCGCCGGGGGATTCAACGACGACATCCACTGCAGCATCGCCCTCGCCGCGGTCGGCGCCGGCGGGGCGTCGGGGCGGCTGCCCGCGGTTCTCCGCGATGTGGAGGCGGCCGGCGGCGGGCTCGCCGGCCTGCGCGCCGCCGCCCCGGAGCTGCCCCGGATCGACGGGTCGCTCTGCCTGCGCATCTTCGACGAGCTCTACTGGGGAGCCGATGGCTACGCCGCGGTCTCCGGGCACCCGGCGCGGTACGCACCGCCTGGCGCCGGGCTGGTCGAGGCGGAGGCGGCGCTGGTCGCGCCCGACCTCCCCGCCCGCCTGCGCGGGTCGGGGGCGGTCGAGCGGGTGGCGCTGATCACCGGGCGCACCCCGGCGGAGCTCGACGCCGCGCTCGCACTGCTCGGCTGGTCGCGGTCCGACATCGACGCCGTGGTCACCGGCGACGAGGTGCGCAAGCCCGATCCCGCCTGCCTCGACCGCATCGTCGCCGCCTGCGGAACCCGCGCCGCGGTCTACGCGGGCGACGTCCGCGACGACTGGGAGCTCGTCCGCCGCCAACGCGCCGAGCGTGACGGCACCGTCGAGGTGCGCGGGGTCATCGTGGGCGCAGAGGCGGAGGAGCTCTGGCGCCTGGGCTGTGACGTCACCCTGGCTCGAGCCGCCGACCTGGTCCCGCTGCTCCGCTGGTGGGCCGATCCCGGCGGTTGACCGCGGCACCGCCGCTGCGCAGGATGCTCGCTGACCTGATCCACGTCAGGATGCCGCGCGCCCGCCGTTGCGGCGGTGCCCGTTGCCGTTGCCGTTGCTCAGCGGCGCGCCCGCGGCGAGCTCGTCGCGGATGCCGACGACGATGTCCTGGAGGCGGGCGCTCGGCGGGGGCGGCGCGGGCGCGCGCCGGGCCGTCCCGGCCCCCACCGCGACCGTGCTCCGCCGGCCCCGCAGGTCGCGGGTGAGCCGCTCGGCGCTG
>DATARS010000091.1:0-4004 GCA_036269455.1 Candidatus Dormiibacterota bacterium
CCGCGTCGCAGATGGCGACATTCGCCCCGGTGGTGGAGCGGCTCGCCGGGCGATGAGCGGTCGGTTCATGTCCTGGCCGGCGGCTCACGCACATCGCGGTGACGAGGTCAGCGGATCCCGGTGTCGCAGCCGATGTCGGCCCTGGTGGCGGCGCCGGGGCGGACTGTGACCGGGGTCCGCGGGCAGCGGGGGAAGGTCGACCCGGTCACGGCGACGAGGGTGTACGTGCCCGCGGACAGGCTCAGGCTGTAGTGCCCGGCCTGGTCGGTCCTCGTCGTGGCGACGGTGTGGCCGGAGCCGTCCTCGGCATTCACCTGCGCGCTGACGGGGCGGGGTGGGCACGGGTGATCGGCGCGCTCCACCGGACAGGTGGGTCCGGCGGTCACGAACCCGTAGGCGCCGCCGCTGGCGGACGAGGCCGTGGCGCCACCTCCGCAGCCACCGGCGAGGAGACCGGCCCCGCAGGAGGCGGCGACGGTCACCAGGCGGCGGCGGAGGCGGTTCACCAGCCCAGTATCCTCCACCCTCGGCTGTGAGCCATCCCCCGGTCTGTGACGGAGAATGCCGCCATGCCCACCTCCGTCGACTTCCTCATCCTCTGCGACGCCGCCCAGGTGTCGCCGGACAGCAAGCTCCATCTCCTCGGCGGCGCCTGGACCCACCACCAGCGGCAGGTGCCCCAGAACGCCGCGCCGGGGGCGCCGCCGCCGATCTCGCAGTTCGCCATCGCAGCCGGGTTCCTGGTCGACTGGAACGAGGCCGGGAACGCCCTGCTGGTGCGGATCAGCGTCGAGGACGACGACAACCGGGTGCTCGCCCAGGTCAGTGGCCAGCTGGTGGTGTCGCGTCCCGCCGGGGCGATCGTCGGGACCGATCAGCGGGCGCTCTTCGCCGTGCCGGTGGCGATGGCCTTCGAGCGCTCCGGCCCGCACCACGTCCGTGCCGGCATCGAGGGCCGCGAGGTCGACAAGGTGACCCACTTCACCGTGGTCGACGTCCCCGCCGGCTGACGGAGGAAGAGGCCCCGCACGGCAAGGAAGTGGGTGGCCTGGACGTTTGTATCGCATGAAGGGCTCCACTCTCCCTGACGCCGATGTGATGGCGGCGCGACGCGGCGTTCGAGCGGCGGGGTGTAGGCTCCGCTGATGGACGGCAACGACACCTCGCCCGTGAGCTCGCGCCTGGATGCGCTGCGCCGTCCGGTCGCTCTCTGCCTGAGCGGCGGGGGTGCGCGGGGCGCCGCCCAGGCGGGCGCCGTGATCGAGCTGATCGCCGGCGGCCTGCGCCCCGACCTCATCGTCGGAACCTCGATCGGCTCCTGGAACGGCTCCTGGATCGCGGCCCACCCAGAGGTCGAGAGCGCCCGCGCGCTGCGGTACTGGTGGACCGACACCGAGGTCCGCCGGGTGATGCGCGGCATGCTTCTCGGCTATGCCGGCGCCCTGGCGTGGGGACGCAGCGCGGCGCTCTCCGCCGACCGGATCGAGCACCTCCTGCGGCGCGCCCTGGGGAGCCTGACCTTCGAGGAGCTGCAGATTCCTCTGGCGATCGGTGCCGTCGACCTGCTGAGCGGCGACCTCGTCTACTTCGACAGTGGCCCGGTCGCGGCCGCGGTCCGCGCGTCGTCGGCGATCCCGACGGTGCTGCCGCCGGTGTCGATGGGCGACCGGCTCTTCCTCGACGGCGGCGTTGTGGACAACTTCGGGGTCAACGAGGCGGTGCGTCGCGGGGCGCGGAGCATCGTGATGATCGACGCCAGCACCTCCGAGCTGCGCAAGGCGCCGGTGGGCCTTGGGGCGATCATCGACCGTGCCACCCTGGTCGCGCAGGTGCACCAGCGCCGGCGCTCGATCGCCGCCGCCGCCGCCGCCGGGGTGCCGCTGCACCTCGTCGAGGTCGGCGGGCTCGCCGGGGTGCTCGACTTCACCCGGCTGGGCAGCTCGCTCGAGCTCGGCCGCCTCGCCGCCCGCGCCTGGCTCGACGGTGAGGCGCCGCCGCTGCCCGTCGCCGAGGTGGCGCAGGAGCGGCGCGCGGCCGCGCCGCCCCCGTGGCGGGTCATCGAGGAGCGGGTGGTCCTGCCGCTCTGGCGCCGCGCCACCGGCCACCACGGCCCCGCCGCCGCGGGCGCGCCTCCGCCGGTCCTCCCACTGCCGCCGGGCGTCGCCGAGGCGAGCGGAGGCTGATGACCTCGACGGCGAGCGGCCGGCGGAGGCTGCTCCACCTCGGTCCCGAGGGCCGCACCTGGACCACCGACTCGGTGGTCGTCGAGGAGCCGATGGAGGTCCGCGTCGGCGGCGTCCCCGTGGCGGTCACCATGCGCACCCCCGGCCATGACTTCGACCTCGCCGTCGGCTTCCTGCTCACCGAGGGGATCATCTCCGGGGCCGAGCAGATCGCCCAGATCAAGACCTGCGAGGTCGCCGCGGACGGGCGTCACAACATCCTCGAGGTCGAGCTCGCCGGGTCCGCCCGCGGCTTCGACCCCGCGGCGGCCCGGGCCTTCTACGTCAGCTCCTCCTGCGGGCTGTGCGGGCGGGCCAGCCTCGACGCGGTGCGCACCCGGGCGCGCTGGCAGGTCGCCGACGACCCGGTCGCCTTCACCGCCGAGCAGCTCACCGCGATGCCCGGCCGGCTGCGCGAGGCGCAGCGCGTCTTCGAGCGCACCGGCGGTCTCCACGCCGCCGCGCTCTTCGACGCCGAGGGCACCCTGCACTGCGTCCGCGAGGACGTCGGCCGGCACAACGCCTTCGACAAGGTGATCGGCTGGGCCGCGACCGACGGGCGCCTGCCGCTGCGCTCGCACCTCCTCCTCGCCTCCGGGCGGGCGAGCTTCGAGCTCGTCCAGAAGGCGCTGCTCGCCGGCGTCCCGATGGTCGCCGCGGTCTCGGCGCCGTCGAGCCTCGCCGTCGAGCTCGCCGAGGAGGCGGGGATGACCCTGGTCGGCTTCCTCCGCGACGGCGGGATGAACGTCTACGCCGGCCACCAGCGCGTCGTCACCCCGGCCCCCTAGACGCCCGCGGCGGTCAGCTCCGAGGCCTGCGGGACCGGGGTGACGGCGATGCCGAGGCGGCCGGCGAGGGTGGCGAAGCGGGCTGCGTCGCGGACCGCGCAGGCGCGCTGGTCGTTGTTGAAGTACACGTACCCCTCCACGTCCCTGCCCCAGAGCTCGGCGAGCCGCCGCGCCCAGGAGCGCAGGGCGTCGTCGCCGTATGCCGGGCGGTGCGCGCCGCGGCCGCCGTGCATGCGCAGGTACGCCCAGCCGGCGGTGCGCCAGAGCGGCGTCACCGGCCGCGAGTCGCGGTCGGCGAGGCAGAGGGCCGCGCCGTGCCGTTCCAGGAGTGCGCGCACCTCGTCGGTGAACCAGGATCGGTGGCGCATCTCGACGGCGACCCGCACCCCCGCCGGGAAGCAGGCGAGGGTGTCGTCGAGCCGTTGCGTCTCCGCGCGCAGGGTCGGGGGCAGCTGCAGCAGCACCGGTCCGAGCCCGTCGCCGAGCGGCTGCAACCGCGACATCATCAGCGCCACCGGCTCGGCGGGGTCGCGCAGCCGGCGGATGTGGGTGAGATAGCGGCTCGCCTTGACCGCGATGACGAACCCCTCGGGGGTGCGCCGCCGCCACTGCTCGACGGTGGTCGCGGCGGGCAGGCGGTAGAAGGCGTTGTTCACCTCGACGGTGGCGAAGCGCTCCGCGTAATACTCCAGCCAGCGCGACTGGGCGAGGCGCTCCGGGTAGAAGCGTCCGCGCCAGTCGCGGTACTGCCATCCCGAGGTGCCGGTGGCGAGGGTCATGGATGTGCCACGGGCTCCGGGGCGCCGGGGCTCAGTCGCCCGGGTCCAGCTCCACGACGCCCTGGCCGGCGCGCCCCACGACGCGCATCCGGCCGTGGCGCTCGGTCGCCAGCGGAAGGCTCAGCTCGGCGCCGCAGCCGAGGCACCGGCCGCGCAGGTCGCCGCCCACCTCGACCAGCACACGACGCCGCCCCGCGCACTGCGGGCACGAGGCG
>DATARS010000092.1:0-6250 GCA_036269455.1 Candidatus Dormiibacterota bacterium
CGTCACCGACGACGCCTCGATGGTCGCGCTGGTCGACCGGGTCATTGCCGAGACCGGGCGCGTCGACGTCCTCGTCAACAACGCGGGATACGGCTCCTACGGCGCGGTCGAGGAGGTTCCGATCGCCGAGGCGCGCCGCCAGTTCGAGGTGAATGTCTTCGGCCTCGCCCGCCTCACCCAGCTGGTGCTCCCCCACATGCGCGCGCAGCACAGCGGGCACATCGTGAACATCTCCTCGATCGGCGGGAAGACCCACGAGCCGATGGGCGCCTGGTATCACTCCACCAAGTTCGCGGTGGAGGGCCTGAGCGACTCCCTCCGCGTGGAGGTGTCGCCCTTCGGCATCCACGTGGTGGTCATCGAACCCGGCGCGATCCGCACCGAATGGGGCGGCATCGCCGCCCAGAACCTGCTCGCCACGTCGGCGAGCGGCGCCTACGCCGGCCAGGCGGCGATCACCGCCCGGGTGCTCGGCTCCGAGGGCCTGGGCTCGCCACCGAAGGTCATCGCCGACGCGGTCGCGCGCGCGGTCACCGCCCGCCGGCCGCGGACCCGCTATGCCGTCGGGCTCGGCGCCAAGCCGATCCTGTTCGCCCGCCGGGTGCTCTCCGACCGCGGCTTCGACCGGATGATCCGCCTCACCTACCGCACCCTCTCACTCCGTGCCGCCTCCTGACCCCGGGGGCCGGATGCGAGCGGCGAGCGTCCTCGGCGCGACGGTGACGTGGCTCTCGGCGATCCGGAGGCCCGCGATCGGCCCGCGGCGTCGCGGCGGGATCACGGTGCGGTCGCGGGCCGGCCGGGGCGCGAAGCCGGTGGGACGATGGCTGCGCGCCGCGACCATCGTTGCGCACCGCCTCAAGGGTGCACGATGCCTCAGTCCCGTCCCGTCCCTCCCCCGTGGACCATCCGCGCCGTCCAGGCCGAGCTCGGTCTGCTCGCGCTGCTCGTCGGCACGGCGTCGGCGCTCGTCTCGGTGCTGCTCGTCTTCCTCGCCCTGCTCTCCTTCGACGGCGGCAGCGGCACCCCGGCGCTCGTGCTGAGCGCCACGCTCGCGCTGGTGATGGTGGTCGCGGCCACCGCCGTCTGCACCGGCCTCGTCTTCCTCATCCGCGGCCTGGGCCGTGGGTCCCATCGCGCCTGGGCAGGAACACTCGCCGCCGCGGTCGTCTCCGCGATCGCGCTCGTCTCTGTCGCCGTCGCGCTGCTCGCCCCCGGGTTCGGGCTCTCGACACCGCGCACCGCCGCGCTCGTCGCCTCCCCGCCGGTCCTGATGGCGCTCCTGCTCGTCACCCCGCCGACGCTGCGGTCGGTGCGGCGCACCGCGCAAAGGGACACGGCCGGCCTGATGACACCCCGGCCCGCTGTCACAGCGCCGGCGCAGGCCTCCGGCCGCTGAGCAGGGCGAGGCCGTAGAGGACGGCGACGAGGACGAGAAGCGTCCGGTAGCCGGTCAGCAGCGAGGCGTACTCGAGGATGCCGCCGAGCATCGCGCCGAGCAGGTTGGCGCCGAAGGCGGTGACCGAGTCGCCGACGTCGCGGAAGCGCTGGGCGAAGATCAGGTTGGCGAGCAGGATCGGCGTGAAGGCGAGCGCGCACGCGACCGCGAAGCGCGGCACGGAGTCGAGATGGAGCACGTCGGCGAGGGGCACCAGCCAGGCGACGCCGAGGGCGAGCAGGAGAACGAGGTAGAGGAGCGCCGGACGGCGCACCCGCCAGCGAATCGAGATCTCGATCGCCACGAGCACGGCGACCAGCACTCCGGTGAACACCAGCGCGTTGACGAACCAGGTGGTGCCGAAGAGCAGGGCGAACTGGACGACGCTCTTGGTCTCGAGCAGCAGGAACGCCGCGCCCATGAAGAAGAGGTCGGCGAACCGCGTCATCGGCCGCAGCCGTCCGCCGACGAGCCGGACGAGGACCACCGAGGCGGCGGCGATGAGCAGCAGCGTCACCACGTAGACGCTGGGGATCCCCGGGGTGCGCAGGTAGAGGAAGGGACGGTCGTCGTCGGCGGGTGCGGGGATGGGGGCGGAGCTCAGCCGGCGCCAGGTCGCCCCGCAGTGCAGCACTCCGGCGTCGGGGCTGTCGCTCATCACCGCCGAGGTGACTCCGTAGAGGCGCAGGCAGGGGCTGTGCCCGTACACGGTCTGCAGCGTCCCGGCGAGCCGGTCGATGAGCCAGGTCTCCCGGTAGGAGTTGTACATCGAGAACACGCCGCCCGACTTCAGGTGGGCGCGCGCGGTGTCCATCGCCGCGTGGGTGAAGAGGTAGCTCTCCAGCCGCAGCGAGGCCTGCCCCGACACCAGGGTCAGGCTGTCGGGCAGGGCGAAGACGACGAGGTCGTAGCGCTGCGCCGTGTGCTCGAGGAACTCGCGCCCGTCGGCGATGTGGATGGCGACCCGCGGGTCCGCGTAGGGGTGATTGGGGTGGTTCTGGACACCGATCTGGTAGAGCCGCGGGTCGATCTCGACCGCGTCGACGTGCCCGGCGCCGTGGGTGAGCGCGATCGCCACGTCGTTGCCGTTGCCGGCGCCGACGACGAGGACGTCGTCGAGGGGGTGGCTCGGGCCCATGTCCTGGTAGGGCCACTGCCGGTAGCCGTCCCGCAGCCAGGCGTCGCGGTGCACGTCGCCGATGTCCTGGTGGGGGATGCCGTTGACCAGGATCTCGATGTTCGTCGGTGAGTAGCGCACCTGGGTCACCTTGTAATACGGCGACCAGCTGAACCGCGGGGTGAAGGACTCGACCCCGAGGAGGACGAGCAGGGTGAGCATCGACGCCGCCAGGAGCAGGCGCCGGCGGCTGCCGTGGAGCACCACCATCAGCGCGACGACCACCGCCCCCCAGGCGAGCGGCGGGGCCCAGAGGAACGAGAGCGCCGAGAAGGCCACGATCCCGGCGAGGCTGCCGAGGATGTCGAGCCGGTAGGCGACGAGCGGGGGGAAGCGCCGGAAGTTGCGGCCCACCCCCTCGCCGATGCAGGTCATCACCGCGGCGACGGCGATGAAGATGGCGGGCAGGGCGATCCAGGCGGGGATCCCGGCGGTGGCGTTGCCCGCCCCGAAGAAGATCAGCTGCCGGCTCGACCGCCGCACCGTGACCGGGAAGGCGACGACCAGCACCACCAGGGCGGCGAGGACCATCGGCGCCCAGCCGGAGAGGTCGCGCCGCGCCCGGGAGCGGAGGAACCCGGCTCCGATCCCGAGGAAGCTCCCCAGCAGGACGAAGTTCGAGAAGAACGACAGGTACAGGACGTTGGAGCCGAGCCACCGGATCAGGGCGAGCTCGGTGAAGAGCATCAGGAAGCTGGAGAGGAGGAGGCGCAGGCGCGACGGGCCCGGCTCGGCCGCCACCGGGGCGGTGCCGCCGCGTATCGCCGTCCTCACCGCCGTGGCCACGGTCACCCGCGGAGAGTAGCGGGGCGCTACACCGTCCCGCGACGGCGGGCCCTGCACAATTGCTGTGACCGCCGTCCCCGGCGGCGGCGTCCGAAGCGTGAAGCGCCGGCCGAGCTCAGCGGCCGACCACGGTGATCCTCACCGTGGTGTGCGGGTCGCTGCCGTCCCGCCGCTCGGCCGCCTCCAGGCGGTCGACGAGCCGGAGCACGATCTCGATCGCCGGGTAGGACAGCCCGAGGTCCCGGCGCAGCCGGCGGATCCTCCGCACACGGCGGAGGTCGGCCTCGCTCGGACTTGCCTCGTCGACGGTGAGCAGTCCCTGGGCCACGTAGGTCTGCAGCTCGCGACGCCCGATCCTGCGAGGCGCCGGCCGGTCAACTCCGGGCATGGCTCTCCTCCCTGCGCTCGCGAAGCGCCTCGGCGAGGGCGCGCGCCTCCGCCGTCAGTGGAACCGGAAGCCGGACGTCGACCTCGGCGATGAGGTCGCCGTTGCCCTCACCCCTGAGCCGCGGCATGCCCAGGCCGCGCAGTCGCAGCCGGGCGCCGTTCTGGGTGCCCTCGGGGATGTGCAGCTGGACCCTGGTGCCCCGGGGAGTCGGGACCTCGACGTCGCCGCCGAGGAGCGCCACGTCGAGCGGGACCTCCACCCGGAGGTGGATGTTGTCGCCCTCGCGGCGGAATCGCGCATCGGGGAGCACGTGCACGCGCACGTAGATGTCGCCGGCCTCGCCGCCGCCGGCCCCGGGGGAGCCCTGGCCTCGGGCGCGCACCCGGGCGCCGTCCGCCACTCCCGCGGGAATGCTGATCTGGACCCGGCGTGTCCCCGTGTCGGTGGCGATCTCCAGGGTGCGGGTGGTGCCGGTGACCGCCTCCTCGAGGGTGATGTCGGCCTCGGCCTCGAGGTCGGAGCCGCGCCGCGGCCGCGGTGTCGACGAGCGCGGGCGGCCGTCGGCGCCGCGGCCGCGGAACATCCCGTTGAAGAAGTCGGAGAAGGGCTCGCTGTCGCCGAAGAGATCCTCGAGGTCCTCGGGGGACACCGTGCGGTACTCGAATTGCGGCTCGCCCTGCGTGAACGGCTGCTGCTCCCGGTATCCCTGGCCGAACGGATTGGACCCCGGCGCTGCGCCCGGGCGGCCGGCCCTCTCCCAGGCGTCGATCTCCTCCCAGCGGTCGCCGTGGGTGTCGTACTTCCGCCGCTTCTCGGGGTCGCCGAGCACCTCGTTGGCCTCGTTGATCTCCTTGAAGCGCGTCTCCGCGGCCGTGTCCCCCGGATTGACGTCGGGGTGGTGCTTGCGGGCGAGCTTGCGGAAGGCGGCCTTGATCTCCTTCTCGGTCGCCGTCTTCGAGACTCCGAGGGTTGCGTAGTAGTCCTTGTGCGTCGTAGCCATGCTCACTGTGCGGGTACCCGGCGCGGGCGCGGGCAAAACCCGGCGCCGTGGTCCCGCGAGGAGGCTCCACATCCGCCCTCGGGCCAGCCCGCGCAGCTCATCCGGGTCAACTGAGCGTCCGGACCGCGGTCCCCCGGCCGGCGAACTGTTCGAACGACATCTGCCAGTCGCCCTCGCCGTCCTCCCCGGTCGCGGGGAGCTTGGAGCCGCGGACGATGACGACGTCGCCGACATGGCTGAGGTTGTAGAAGGCCATGGCGTGCTCGGTGCTGAGATTGACGCAGCCGTGCGAGACGTTGGTCACGCCCTGCGACGCCAGCGACCACGGCGCCGCGTGCACGTAGTAGCCGTCGGTCGAGATCGCCGTGTTCCAGAACACGTGCTCGTAGTACCCGTCCCACTGCTCGTTGGGGATGCCGATCGAGGTCGAGTCCATCAGCACGTCCTGGTTCTTGTAGCGGACGTAGAGCGTCCCGCTGATCGTCGGCAGGTCGGACCGACCTGCGCTCAGCGGCCAGGTGGCGATGAGGCGGTCGCCGTCGAAGACCCGCATCCGGTGCGCCACCGTGTCGACGATCGACACGTGCCTGGCGCCGATGGTGAAGGTCTTCCACCAGGTTCCCTGACCCACCAGCCCGGGACCGGCCAGGACCCCGTCGAGGTCGGCGGTGACCGCGACCCGGGTGCCCGGCGCCCAGAACGACGCGGGACGCCAGTGCACCTCGTCGGCGGCGAACCAGTGCCACGCACCGACGGCGGGGGGAACGGAGGTCACGCGAATGTGGTCGGTGAGCTCGCGTCGGTGCGCGGGTGCCACCGCCGCGGAGAACCGCAGGATGACCGGCATTCCCACGCCCGCGATCACGCCGTCCTCGGGACGCATCGTCGCCGTCAGCCCGCTCATCGGGGGAGTGGTCGCGACCCGCGCGGCCTGCAGACCGGCGGTGTGTGCACCGGCCTGCTCGCCGCAGGACGCGATGCCCAGGGTGAGCACGCCGAGGAGCACCGCACCGAGGCGATCGGGGAATAGGGAGCGCGTCATCAGGGGTCCCCGGAGTGGATCGTGCGCCCGCAGTGTATTCCGGGGGATGGGGGAGGGGCGAGCCCGGGTCCCGGCTCAGCGCCGGCCGGTGATCAGCCGCTCGCGGTCGAACATCGACGACACGACGCGCCAGAGCACGATGTCGGCGGCGAGCAGGGCCAGGGCGAGGCGCACCGCGACGGCGACGCTCGGCGTGATCACGTCGAAGGACAGCAGGGCGACCACCGCGAGCGGAGGCAGGCTGGCCAGGGTTCCCAACTGCTGGGCGACCCGGACATCGCTCGCTCGTGTCGAGATGCCGATGCAGACCCAGATCGACCATCCCGCGAGAAGGGGTGCGAAGAGGATCTCGGCGAGGACGTGGGGGGCCTGCGCCAAGGCCGAGGCGACCGCCGGGTTGGCGGCGAAGAGCCGGGCGC